>JANXUM010000580.1 GCA_025356215.1 Bryobacter sp.
GTCGGGCCGGCGCGTGAGCAGGTCGGAGGGCAGACCGGGCGGGACCTTGTCGGGAGCGGCGAGAGCGTCGATCGATTTGCCGCGTTTGATCTCGCCAGGGTTCAGGCCAAGCAGGACACTGAGAGCGTTTTCCTGCTGTGCGATGGCGCGTTCGGTGGCGGCGATCTGGGCGTTGGCAGTGCGGAGTAGCTGTTCCGCCTGCTGGACGTCGAGGCCGGTGGAGACGCCGCGCTCCAGTCGAACATTGGTGAGGCGGAGGCCGTTCTCGCCAATTTCACGGGTTTTGCGGGCGATTTCGAGTTCGAGATCGAGTTCGCGCAACGAGAGGTAGCCGCCGGTGACGTCGGCCACAATCGACGTGACGACGGCCCGCCGGCCCTCTTCACTGGCCAGAAATTGGGCGCGGGCGGCTTCATTGAGGCGGCGGATGCGGCCCCAAACATCGAGTTCCCAACTGAGGGCCAAGCCGGCCTGGGTATAGGCGACATCGACGTTGGCACCTCTCGGAAGGAAACGGTTTTGCCCCACTTGCGAGACGCGGTTGGCGGTAAATTGCCCGTTGGCGTTGACGTTGGGAAGGAATGCGGCCTGTTGCACCCCAAGCTGGGCGCGGGCTTCGAGCACGCGTTCGGCGGCGATGCGTAGATCGTAATTCTGCTTGAGGGCGGTGTCGACCAGGCTGGTGAGGACATCGTCTTCGAACAGCGTTGACCATTTGCGGTCGGCGAGCGATTCGGTCGCGGGCGGACTGGCATCGGAGCGGAATTGTG
Organism: Bryobacter sp.; assembly: GCA_025356215.1. GTDB lineage: Bacteria > Acidobacteriota > Terriglobia > Bryobacterales > Bryobacteraceae > Bryobacter. The sequence continues at coordinate 771 of JANXUM010000580.1, forward strand.
GCGGTGCGGGGAGGTCCGGTCGCTTGTAGTTGGGGCCCACGGCGCAACCGGATAGAAACACGGCGAAGGCGACCGAAGAGATGAGCGGAATGGCCGAGGGAATTGTTTTGCGCTTACGGCTGGCCCAGGTTTCGGCCACAACATAGAGCATCGGGACGAAGAAGATTGCAAGCAGCGTTGCCGCCAACATGCCACCGATGACGGTTGTGCCAAGGGCGCGACGCGAAGAGCCGCCGGCACCCGTGGCATAGACGAGAGGCAGCACGCCGAGGATGAACGCGAAGGAGGTCATGATGATTGGGCGCAGGCGGAGCTTGGCCGCTTCGATCGCCGCCTCGAAGGGTTGCATGCCTTCTTCCCGCCGCAGTTTGGCGAATTCGACGATGAGGATCGCGTTTTTCGAGGCCAAGCCGATCAGAGTGACGATGCCGATCTGCGTGTAGACGTCGTAAGCGTAATCCCGCATGAAGACGGCCAGCAAGGCACCAAAGATGCCCAGTGGGACTGCGAGGATTACGGCGAACGGGATCAACCAGCTCTCGTATTGAGCGGCCAGGAAGAGGAAGACGAGAATGGCGGCGAAGCCGAAGATGTAGCCCTCTTTGCCTTCGGAGGTCTTTTGCTGGTAAACGGTGCCGGTCCACTCGAAGCCGAAGCCGGGCGGCAGTTTGTCGCGGGCGATACGCTCCATCGCTTCCACCGCCTGACCGGAACTGTAGCCGGGAGCGGCCGAGCCGATGAGCTTGGCAGTGCGGAAGCGGTTGTAGCGATAGATGACTTCAGGCGAGGTGGTCTCGTTCATCTTGACCAGGGTGCTCAACGGAACCATGTCGTTGCTGGAGGAACGGACGTAGTATCGATTCACGCTCTCCGCCTTGTCACGGAAGTCTGGCTCGGCTTGCAGGAGCACTCGCCAGGTGCGGCCGAAGCGGTTGAAGTCGTTAATGTAGAGGCCACCGAGAAAGGTTTGGAGAGAATCGTAGACGTCGGTGGGCGGGATACCGAGAGCCTGGGTTTTGTCGTTGTTGAGCTCAACCTTGTAGCCGGGTACAGCTACCCGGAAGGTGTTGGCGATGTTGCCCAGGGCTGGCTCGTTGCGCGCCGCGGCCATGACAATGTCGGCGGCTTCGGCAAGCTGAGCAACGTCACCGCCGGAGCGATCTTCGAGCATAAATTCAAAGCCGCCGGCGGTGCCGAGGCCGAGAATCGGAGGCAGGCCGAAGGCGAAGGAGAAGGCCTCTTTCATTGGAAAGATTGTGCCATTGACCTTGCCGAGGATGGTGGCGAATTGGAGGTTCTTAGTCTTGCGATCCTCCCAGGGAGTGAGGGTGGCGATGACGGTGGCCACGTTCGAATTGTTGGTGGCGGTGGTGAGGTCGAGACCGCCAAAGACGGTGACGTTCTCGATGCCGTCAATGGTTTTGACTGCTTTGGTGATGCGCTCTGTGACAGCCTGGGTGCGCTCCAGCGACGAGCCGTCGGGCAGACGGACGGCGGCGAAGATAACGCCTTGGTCTTCATCGGGCAGGAAGCCGCCGGGCAAGGTTCGGAAGAGCGTGCCCGCGACGAAGTAGAAGATGGCGAGAGCGATCATGGCCAAGGCGGAGCGCCGGGCAAGCACTCGGACACCGGATAGATATTTGTCGGTGGTCCAGCTAAAGCCGCGGTTGAACAGCGCAAAGAAGCGGCCGAGCGGGCCGGGCCGCGACGACGTGTCCGCTTTGCGCAGAATCATTGCGCTCAGCGCGGGGCTGAGGGTGAGCGCACTGAAGGCTGAGATCAATACCGAGGCGGCGATCGTGAGTGCGAACTGGCGGTAAATCTGGCCGCTGATGCCACCCAGAAAGGCGACCGGCACGAAGACGGCGCTCAAGATGGCGGCGATTGCAACGACGGGGCCCGAGACGTCCTCCATCGCTTTGATGGTGGCGTCGCGAGGGTCCATGCCGTGATCGATGTTGTGTTGCACTGCTTCGACCACGACAATGGCGTCGTCGACGACGATACCGATTGCGAGTACCAAGCCAAACATGCTCGTCATATTGATCGAGAAGCCCAGCACTGGGAATAGGGCAAAGGTACCCACCACGGCCACCGGCACCGTCAGTAGCGGGATGAGCGTCGCCCGCCAGTTCTGGAGGAAGATGTAGACGACGAAGATCACAAGCGCGATGGCGATGAAGAGGGTCTCGACCACATCGCGGATGGCGGCGCGGACAAACTTGGTGGCATCGTAACCGATCGTCTGCGTGATGCCAGCGGGGAAGTTTTTTTCCGCTTCGGCTAGATAGGCGCGGATGCGGTTGCCCGTTTCGACGGCGTTGGCCCCGGGAGCAAGATAGGCAATGATGAGCGCGGCGGGTTTGTTGTTTAAGGTGCTGTAACTCTTGTAATCCTGCGCGCCTAACTCTGTTCGACCGACGTCGCGTAGGCGCAAGTACGAATTATCCGGTTGCGCCCGAAGGATGATATCGCCGAACTGCTGCGCGTCCAGCAAGCGGCCCGAGGCGGTGACCGGGTATTGGAAGTCCGTACCGCGCGGGGCGGGGGATTGGCCGACCGAGCCAGCCGGATTTTGCCTGTTTTGGGCTTGCACGGCGCGGCTGACATCGGTGGCGGTGAGGCCGAGCTTGGCCATCTTGTCCGGGTTGATCCAGATGCGCATGCCGTAGTCCTGTGTCGCAGCCAAACGGGAATCGCCCACACCGGGAATGCTGCCCACCTTATCGAGCATGTTGATCGTGGCGTAGTTACTCAAGAAGAGCGAATCGTAGCGGTTGTCGTCGGCGGTGAGCGCGATGGCCATCAAGAAGGCTGAAGATACTTTCTTGACGGTGACGCCGACGCGCTGTACTTCGGGCGGCAGAGAGGGGATGGCGAGATTGACCTTATTCTGCGTCTTAACCGTGGCCAAATCGATATCGGTGCCCAGCTCGTAAGTGACGTCGATGGTCAGCACGCCGTCGTTGGAACTGCGCGAGAAGAAGTACAACATCCCGTCCAGACCTGTAAGTTGTTGTTCGATGGGCTGGGCGACGGTTTTCTCAAGATCCTGGGCATTGCCGCCGCGGTAGCTGGCAATGATTTGCACCACTGGCGGCACTACTTCGGGGTAAGTGGCGATGGGCAGGCTGGGGATGGCGACGCCACCGAGAATGGTAATCACGATCGCGATGACGATCGCGAAGACGGGGCGATTGATGAAGAACTTGGCCATGGTTAGTTACCCTTCTTTTCGGCCGGGGCTTTATAGGGTTCCGGGGCCACAACTGCGCCTGGACGAGCTTTTTGGACGCCCTCGACGATCACCCGGTCGCCTTCTTTGAGGCCCTGCAGGATGACTGTTTTGTCGCCGATGCGGTCACCGACGACAATGCTGCGGACTTGCACCTTGTTGTCGGCGGAGAGCGTGAATACGGAGGTCATGCCTTGCAGTTCTTGGACGGCGCGCTGCGGCACGAGAATGGCGTTGGGCCGATCCTCGGCGCGCATGCGGACGCGGCCAAACTGTCCGGGGAGCAGGGCTCGCTTGGGGTTGGGGAAGGTGGCTTGCATCTCAAGAGTACCGGTCTTGGCGTCGACGCTGTTTACCGTGTTTTGAATGTGGCCCTCGAAGGGAAATGTTGAATTGTCGGCCAGCACCAGTTCGAGGGGAGACTTGAGATTCTGTGGACTGGCTTGTCGCTTTTGAAAGCCGAGATACTCGCTTTCACTCATCTGGAAGCGGACCCAGATCGTATCCAGCGGAATGATGGTCGTCAACGGCTGAGTGGAGTTTCGGGACACGAGGCCGCCAATCTGTACGAGACTGTCGCCGATGCGGCCCGAGATCGGGGCTACGATGCTGGCGTACTCAAGATTCAGCTCCGCGGAGCGCAGCGTGGCTTGGCTGGATTGCACTTGCGCGGCGGCGGTGTCGGCTTGGGATTTGGTGGTCAGGCGGGCTTGCTCGACATTGGCCTGCTTGGCCTTGACGTTGGCGAGGTTGGCGTCGCGGGCGGCAATGGCGTTGTCGAGGTCCTGCTGCGAGGCGGCCTTCTCCTTGACCAGCGGCTCAAAGCGCCGCACGTCCTGCTGGGCTTTGACCAGATTGGCTTGAGCCTGGGCCAGGTCGGCCTCGGCTGTGAGTAGCAGCACTTGGCGTTTGGTAAATTCGCGGGCTGCTTCGGACTGGGCGAGCTCTCCCTTGGCCTTGTCCACTTCGGCGCGGTACGGGCGGGTGTCCAAAACGTAGAGAAGTTGGCCGGCCTGGACGTCGGTGCCGACCTGAAAGAGCCGCTTTTCGACATAGCCGTCGACACGCCCCCGCACCTCCACTAAATCGCGAGCGAAGGTTTGGGCGGCGTAATCGTGATAGATGGGAGCGTCGACGGCAGCGACAGTGATGAACGAGACGGCCGAGGGTGGAAAGGCAGGGGCACCTTGGGCACCCGCCGGCTTGGTTTGGCAGCCGGTGAAGGCCAAAAATGAAAGTGCAAAGACGACTGGAAAGTGTGTAGAAAGTTTCACGGCTTGCGTTTTAGATACGCAAGCCGCGCAAACGCTTCTCAAAACCCGACAAAAAGTTATGCTGCGCTAATGGCTAGGTGCGCTTTGTTTTTCTAGTTCCTTGAGGAAGGCCTGTTCGCGTTCTTGAACAAAGGCTTTGTAGCCGGTCGGGTCGATGAAGGGGTTGGTGCCGACTTTGTGGAGCTTGGGGTATTTGGTGTCGAGATCGTAGTACGCCCCATGCGCGCCTAGGAAGATGTCGCAACGCAGGGAGTTGAGAGTCTTGAAAGTGCGCTTAAAATCGTCCGCAATGGTGGGATATTTGCTGTTGTTCACCAATTTGTAACCAGTGTTGGCGTTGGGGCTGCCAACGATCACTACTTGGAGTGGCTTACCGTTATCGAGCACCTCCAAGGTCCAAGTCGTGCAGCCTTTCGTATGGCCGGCGGTGAGGTGGGCGGTGAGCACCGTGTCGCCCAACTTGACTTGGTCGCCGTCTTTCAGCACCCGGTCGACGGACGCGGGTTTGAAGCGGGACTCGGGGTCTTTACCGTATTGAAAGTCGCTTTGGCCGCCGTCCTCCACCTCTGCGACGTCTTGAGCCATGACCATGAACTTGGCTTTGGTTAGCCTTTTGACTTCGGCGCTGCCTGCGGTGTGATCCCAATGGGCGTGACTGATGAGTAGGATCTTGACGTCGCTGAATTTGAAGCCGAGGCTCTCGACCGATTTGGCGATGAGCGCGGGCGAGGATTCAAGATTGCTGTTGATCAGGATGTGGCCCTTATCGCTAGTGATGAGGTAAGAAGCCAGGCCGGCGCTGCCGACGTAGTAAACGTTGCCAACCACCTGGTGGGCGGGGAAGGGAGTGGTCCAGCCTGTTTCGGCTGGGAAGAGGTTTAGGGCGAGGGCGAGGAAGAGGACGGTGCGCAGGATCATTTTTATAGGGTAACGTCCTTGACAACTTCAATAGTTCAACAATAATAGAAATACTGAACAAGTCGATGACGAAAGCAAGCCAAACCGAACAGACCACCCGATTTGCCGACATGTTTGCGGCGATGGGAACCGAATCGCGGCTGCGGATCATGCAGTTGCTGTTGTCGGCGCACCCGGACGGGATGGTGGTGAGTGAGATCCAGGCGGAGTTGGGAATCACGGCCTCCAACCTGTCGCATCATTTGGAAAAGCTGAAGAACGAGGGGCTGGTGGAGGTGAGCCGGGAAGGCACCTTTTTGCGCTGCAAGGCCAATACGGTTGCCTTGGGCGAAGTGCTGTCGTTTTTGTATGCCGAGTGCTGCACACGCAACCGGGCGATCAAGCCTGAGAAGATCTTCAACTTTGTAAGTAGAAGCTAACTATGAGTACAAGCAACATACAGGAAGTGGTGCAAGAGAAGTACGGGCAGGCGGCTTTGCGCGTGACTACCGGCGGCAGTTCGTGCTGCGGCGCCGCGGGGGCGCTGGAGGGCTGCGTCGATCCGATCACCAGTAACTTGTATGACGCCGGGCAGATTGGGCAGATTCCGGAAACGGCCATCCTGGCGTCGCTGGGCTGTGGGAATCCGACCGCGCTGGCAGAGTTGAAGGCGGGCGAGACGGTGCTCGATCTGGGCTCTGGCGGCGGGATTGACGTCCTGCTGTCTGCGCGCCGGGTGGGGCCGACGGGGATGGCGTTTGGGCTGGACATGACCGACGAGATGCTAGTGCTGGCCAACGACAACAAGCTCAAGTCGGGGATTGAGAATGTCCGATTTTTGAAGGGCGAGATTGAGAGCATTCCGCTGCCGGACAACTCGGTGGACGTGGTGATTTCAAACTGCGTGATCAATTTGAGCGCCAACAAGGACAGGGTGCTGGCGGAAGCGTTCCGAGTGCTGAAACCGGGCGGGCGCTTTGCGGTGTCCGATGTTGTAAACCGGGGCGAGATGCTGCCTGAGATTCGCCAGAGTGTTTTGTTGTGGGTGGGCTGCGTGGCGGGGGCGCTGGAGGAAACCGAGTATGTGCGTAAGTTGGAGGCTGCGGGTTTTGCGTCGATAACGATGGAGCCGACGCGGGTGTATCGAATTGACGACGCGCGGGCGTTTTTGCAGGATCAAGGGATCGATGTGGAAGCGATCGCTCCGCAGATTGACGGAAAGTTTATGAGCGCCTTTGTGAGGGCGGTGAAGCCGGCGGCTTGTTGCGCTCCAGGGTGCTGCGAGTGAGACGAGTTCTGATTCTGTGCACCGGCAACTCGGCGCGCAGCCAGATGGCGGAGGGGCTGTTTCGGAATACGGGCGGGGAAGGGTACGAAGTGCATTCCGCAGGCACTCGCCCGAGCTTGGTGCGACCGGAAGCGATTGCTGTGATGGCGGAGTTGGGGATCGATCTATCGGGGCATCGATCGAAGTCGGTGGACGAGTTTGCCGGAGTGCCGCTGGATCTGGTGATCACGGTTTGCGACAACGCGAACGAGATTTGCCCTGTGTATCCGGGGACGACCACTCGCGTGCACTGGCCGTTTGAGGACCCGGCTGGAGTGAGGGGGACGCAAGCAGAGCGGGAGGCGGCGTTCCGCAAAGTGAGAGATCAGATTCGTGCGCGGATTGGGACTTACTTGGCGGGGTGACGGGGCCCGGCGGACACGGCCAAATAGTGCGTTAGGTCGGAACTACCCGCGAGATCGTGTCTCATGCTCTCCACTCCTGCTGGCGGCAAAATATGATTCAATCCTGCCGCCGCTACATCCAGGTGGATCGAGACGCAATCTGGCGTTTTCTCGAACACCCCGAATCGTGACGCCGAACGAATTTTTGTTCTTACCGGGGAGGACTGCTCTGTTTTGTGACGCGCCGGGAAGGTGCGAGGCTGTTGAAGGGAAGATCGAGTCGGCAATTGCTACTTTTCTCTCGCTTCTTCTTTGGCCATGGTGATCGCGCCGGTGCGATCGTACTGCCATTTCGCCGGGTTGTGGTGCGTGCACTGGTATACGCCGACCAGTTTGCCGTCCTTCAGTTCCAATTTCCAGCGCAGTGGCTCGCCACCCTCGAACGCCAAGAATCGATAGAGGTGGACCTTGTTGCCGTCCACCTGTACTTCTAGTGGCGACGACGTCCCGTTTCGGCCCACCTGCCCGGCGACGAGTTTGCCAAACTCCATCTTCAGCTCGATCGTGTGACGCTCGTATCGATGCACGTTCACATCATCGACGGTCTCCGTGCTCCCGACCCACTTGCCAACGAAATGCTCCTGCGCGGCAAGGAAACCGGCCATCAAAACGATCACGGCGAAACATTGAGCAAGCAATTGCATGGTCCTACAATATACAATTTAGGTCCGTTTCGCCGCATAGGAGGACGCGCCGGTATCGATCCCGCTCCCGCCGCTCGTACTCAACGCGCTGGAATCGATTCGCGATGGAGAGCGGCCCTACTTCTGGACCGGGGCAGGGAAGGTGAGGAGAAGGACCGCGAACTACTCACGAGCCCTGATGAGGATCGGGAAGGCGGCGGGCGTCTCCCGTCCCAGTCCGCACCACTTCCGCACGACGTTCGCCGTTGCGTTGCTGTCGCGGGGAGTGGCTGCCGGCCGCGTGGCGAAGCTGCTTGGGCACAAAGATTCCAACATCGTCGAGAAGCATTATGCGCCGTGGGTTAAGGTGATGCAGGACGCGCTGGAGGCGGATATTCGTCGGGCTTACCCGGCAGAGTTCGCGACACCAGCGAGACACGAACCGGAAAGGCCATCGTAAAGCTATATGAATGAAGCGGTTAAAATGGTGGAGGCGGTGGGAGTTGAACCCACGTCCGAAACGGCTGCCGCGCTAAAGACTACGTGTGTATCAGCTTCATTGTTGATTCAGCGTCGACTCTTGAGAAGCCGCAAAACAAGCCAACGCCTAACCCGATTGATCTCGGCTGTGGGCTACGAGTAGAAGCCTTCGGCCTATTCCGCATGATGACGTCCGATAGCAAGCCCACGGACAGACTCACCCGAACGGCTACTTAATTAATTAAGCAGCGTATGCAAATTGCGTGTTGGCAATTGTGTTTTTCCAGTCGTTTTACGAGAGCCTGGAGCTCGACACGCCTCTAACGAAACATTCCATCCCGTCGAATCCGGTACGCCCCCTCCTTTGTGCGGACAACCAAACACGATGTCCACTCCTCCATTGTAACGCGCTCGTCAAGGGGCGGGTTTCGAAATATTCAGAATCAGCGTGAGGAAATTCCGCTAAATCCTTGACTCCGCACCGCTAAGCCGAATAGCATCGTGGGTTGGCTGACACTTCAGATGATCGATTGCGATTTGACCCGGCGGATTTGGCGCCGGGGATCGGCTCGGCAGACGAGCTACCGGCCAAGCTGTACTTCCGCATTGGCGAGGTGGCCAAGCTAACGGGTCTGAAGCAGCATGTACTACGCTACTGGGAGACGGAATTCCAGTCCATCTCACCCAAGAAGATGGGATCGAATCATCGCATGTACCGGCGGCGGGATGTGGAATTGATCCTTGAGATCAAGCACTTGCTCTATGAGAAGCGCTACACGATCGAAGGCGCGCTCAAGCATCTGGACGCCAAGCCCAAAACCGCGCCCAGGGGG
>JANXUM010000005.1 GCA_025356215.1 Bryobacter sp.
ATTCTGGTCACCGGTTGTTATGCGCAGCGCGCGCCTGAAGAACTCGCGGCTCTGGACGGCGTGACCTGGGTGGTGGGGAATTCAGACAAAGGCCATATCGGCGAAATCGTGACGGACAGCCCCGCGCCTTACCACGCTGAAATTCACCTCAGCGACATTGCCGCACAGAACGAGTTTTTCCTGGCTCCGGTGGAAGGTCCGGCAGGGGACCGCGCACGCCCGAATCTAAAAATTCAGGATGGCTGCAACAACCGGTGTTCGTTCTGCATTATCCCTGGGGTGCGAGGGAAATCGCGCTCGGCCGACGCGGATTGGGTGGTTGCCGAAGCGGCGCGCTTGGCGACTGCGGGCTACCCTGAACTCGTCTTGACCGGCATCAACCTGGGGCGCTGGGGGCGCGAGTGGGGGCCAGGCCGTAGGTTGACTAATCTATTGCGTCGATTACTTGCAGAGACACCAATCCGACTGCTCCGGCTCTCCAGTATCGAACCAATGGATTTCTCCGATGACTTACTGGAATTGATGGCCTCAAGCGATCGCATTGCCAAGCATGTTCACGCCCCGTTGCAAAGCGGCAGCGACGCGGTGTTGCGGAGAATGCACCGAAAGTATCGGCCGCAGCATTATGAGAACCGGATCCAGGCAGCAAGATCGCTAATGCCGGACAGCGCAATTGGGGCAGATGCGATGGTGGGTTTTCCAGGTGAGACAGACGATGAGTTCCAGCAGAGCGCCGACTTTATTCAGGCGATGCCGTTCACTTACTTACATGTTTTCACTTACTCAGAGCGGCCTGGGACCAAGGCCGCAGATATGGCCGCACAGGTGCCGATGGAGTTACGGCGCGAGCGCAATCGGATCCTTCAGGAAATCGGTGCCCGCAAGGGCCGCGAGTTTCGCCAGCGGCTGATCGGCAAGCGATTCACAGCCGTAACCATGAATGACGGACAGAGCGCGTTGACCACCAATTTTGTGCGCGTGGACCTGAGCGCCTCGCGTCCGGCGCGGCAATGGATTGAGGTGGAACTGGCCGCGCTCAATGAGCGGGGCATGAGGGAAGCCAGCCCGTTGCTGGTGCTGAACTAGACTTCGCGGCGATTTTCCATGCTCTTGAGCATGGTCACTTCATCGGCGAAATCAATGTCGGAGCCCACCGGGATGCCCATCGCAATGCGGGTTACTTTCAGGCCCAGCGGCTTGAGCAGACGCGCCAGATAGGAGGCTGTCGCCTCGCCTTCGACCGTCGGGTTGGTGGCGAGGATGATTTCTTCGATTCCGGGGTCGGCCAGGCGCTCCAGCAGACTCTTGATTTTCAATTGCTCGGGACCGATTCCGCGCAGCGGTGAGATCGCGCCCTGCAGCACGTGATAACGGCCTTCAAAGCAGCGCGTCGTCTCGATTGGGTGAATGCTGTGGGCCTCTTCAACGACGCAAATCGAATGCGGCGAGCGGCGCGGGTCGGCACAAAAGATACAAAGTTCGGACGAACTGATGTTGTTACAAACCGTACACAGCCGAAGATTGTCTTTGACGTCGATGAGGGCTTGGCTTAAGCGCATCGCGGCTTCGCGATCCACCCGCATAACGTGGAAAGCCAAGCGCTGCGCGGACTTTTGACCGATCCCCGGCAAGCGGCGGAATTCAGCGATCAGCCGCTCCAGCGGCTCGGCAAAGTCGGGCATTAGAACATGCCGGGAGGCAGGCCCATGCCACCGAGCATGGAACTGGTTTTCTTGGCGGTCTCGTCGTCAATCTTCTTGCCAGCCTCATTGAAAGCGGCCATCACCATGTCTTGCAGCATTTCGGCGTCGCCAGCGGCTTCCTGGTCGATCTTGACTTCGAGGCAGCGCTTTTGGCCGTCCATCTTGACAGTCACCATACCGCCGCCCGCCGAGGCTTCGACGCGAATGGCGGCGATGTCTTGCTGAAGGCGCTCCTGCATGGCCTGCGCCTGCTTCATCATTCCCTGCATGTTTCCGGGTAGTTTCATCGGTTAGTCCTGCTCTGCTTAGTTCTGCTCTGGTTAGTCCTGCTCAGACAAGTTTCTCACGCCGCGAATCAGAGCCCCATCAAAGACTTCCAGATAGCGCTGGACATCGGGATTCGCCATCGCCCGAGCGCGCACGACGCCATCATCCTCGGCTGGTTTCGGCGTGGCTTTGGCTTCAACGACGCTGTCGTCTTGGACGACTTCGATTTTTGCCATGCGGCCCATGACGGCCTGCAACGCGGCGGCGATTTCGCGCGATTGGAGTGGGCGCACAAACTCGCGCGGAGCGTGGAAGCGGACGCCACCGGGGGTCTCCTCAACGCGGGCGTTTTGCACGGCGTCGGCGGAGAACTTTTTCTTCTGTTCGTTCAGGTTGGCCAGAAGCCGCTGCTTGAGCGGCGAATCTGGTGAATCAGTGGCGACTGCGGCGACCGCCGGGGCGGGCTTGGCTTCTGCCGGCTTTGCTTCAACCGGCTTTGTTTCTATCGGTTTTGCCTCCGGGATCACCCGCAGGTTGGCCCGTTCTCGCGGCGCGCTCGCGGCCGCTGTTAGCGCCACGGGCCGCGACTGCGGCAGACTTGCCAGCAACTCTTCGATTGCAACCAACTTACCGGCCTGCACCATCCGCACCAAGCCAAGCTCGAGATGCAGGCGGGGCTGGAGCGAGTGCTGGAGGTCGCGGAACAGATCGAGGGTGAGTTGCAGATAACGAGTGAGATCGTGCTCTGAAAACTTGGACGCGGTCTCGACAAAGCGCTTGATTTCCGCCGGCGATGCCGCGATCAATCGCGTATTGCCATTGGTAACCTTGGCCACCATCAAGTTGCGGAAGTAGCGCGCCATCTCGCGGCAAAAGTGTTGCAGGTTTTGGCCGGAGCGCTCAAGCTCCAGCACGATCTCGATCATCCGCGCCGCGTCCTGCTTCTCGAGCGCCAACGACACCTCGCCGAGGGAATCGATCCCGAAAATTCCCAGCAGATCGCGAACCTCCTTGGCGTGCAGCGTCGTGCCGCAGCAAGCGATCGCCTGATCGAGAGCCGAGAGCGAATCGCGCACACTGCCTTCGCCGGTTTGAGCCAAAACCGCCAACGCCTCGTCATCGGCCTCGATGCCTTCTTCTTTGCAGATAAAGCGCATCCGCTCCATCACTTCATTGAACTCGACCGAGCGGAAACTGAATTGCTGGCAGCGCGAGGCGATCGTCGTGGGAATCTTGTGCGACTCGGTGGTGCACAAGATGAAGACGGCCCATTCCGGGGGTTCCTCAAGCGTTTTCAACAAGGCGTTGAATGCCTCGGTGGTGATCTGATGCGCCTCGTCAATGATGAATACTTTGTACCGGTCGCGCGCCGGACGGAAGCGGACATTCTCGCGCAACTCACGCATCTCGTTGATGCCGCGATTGGACGCCGCGTCGATCTCGATGATGTCGATCGAATTGCCCCGCACAACCTCAACGCATGAGGAGCATTTACCGCAGGGATTGGGGGTGGGGCCTTCGACGCAGTTCAGGCAGCGCGCCATGATGCGGGCGACGGTCGTTTTGCCCGTACCGCGCTGGCCGGCAAAGATGTAGCCGTGCGCGATCCGCCGCTGCGTAATCGCGTTGTCCAGCGTCGTCTTGACGTGTTCCTGGCCGATCAGCTCGTCAAAATCGCGGGGGCGGTACTTGCGGGCGATGACCTGGTAGGACATAGTTGAGGAAAAGAATAAGCCAGACCCCGGGTGATCCGCGGCACACAGGCTAAACCACTACCGTTGCTTCCTTCCGGACCTGGCGGGGTTTGCAGCCGCCCATTGCACGGAGCCCGGAGCCTGGCAAGTTTTTAGTCTAACATCCGGAACTCATGGGCTAACATCGATTATCGGAAAAGGACGGCACTGTGGACGAGTTAACCAAAGGCGTACTTCGCTTCGAAAAAGACATTTATCCCAAACGCAAGGACTTCTTCGATCGTTTGATCGCAAGACAGTATCCTCGGGCGCTTTTCATTACCTGTTCCGATTCGCGGGTGGTGCCAAACGACATCACTGACTCCGATGTCGGCGACCTGTTCATGATCCGTAACGCGGGCAACATTGTCCCGCCCTATGGCGAAGTCATGGGTGGCGTCTCGGCGACCATCGAGTACGCGGTGATGGCGCTGGGAGTCAAGAACATCATCGTCTGCGGGCACACCCATTGCGGTGCCATGTCCGCCGCGTTGCACCCGGAAACCATCGCGCACATGCCCATCGTGCGCTCTTGGCTCAACCATTGCGAAAGTGCGCGTCGCATCGTCGCCGGTTATGTCGATTTGCCGGAGGCGGCGCAGTTGAAGGTTCTGGTAGAGGAGAACGTCCTGGCCCAACTGGACCATCTGCGCACTCATCCCAGCGTCGCTGCGGCGCTGGCCAGCGGCGAGATGGATCTGTTCGGTTGGGTCTTCGATATCGAGAACGGCCACGTTTTCACTTACGACGGCAGCCAAGGCGCTTTCGTACCCATGTCGGAGGATTACCTGCCGAACGCAACGCCAAAACGCCGTCGGCGGGTTCTGTGAGAGGCAACTTCGGTAAAGACTTTATCGCCAGTTTTGTCGTCTTCCTCGTAGCGTTGCCGCTGTGCCTTGGCGTGGCGATCGCCTCGGGCGTGCCGCCGGAACTCGGATTGATCACTGGGATCATCGGCGGGCTAGTGGTTGGAGTCATTGCCGGGTCGCCATTGCAAGTGAGCGGTCCCGCGGCGGGCTTGGTGGTTTTGGTATTCGAGTTGGTTCAGGAGCATGGGCTGCCCGCCCTTGGCATCATTTTGATGATGGCCGGCTTGTTGCAGGTTGCGGCTGGTTTGCTCAAAACTGGGCAATGGTTTCGGGCAATTTCTCCGGCGGTTGTGTATGGAATGCTTGCGGGAATCGGCGTGCTGATCATGGCAGGGCAATTTCACGTCGTTGTAGACGATTCTCCCAAAGGCAGTGGGATCAAGAATTTAGCGTCTATTCCTAAAGCGATTTTTGAGGGCATTTTCCCCATCGATGGCAGCGTTCACGAGACCGCCGCACTGATTGGAATCCTCACCATTCTGGTCATGCTTGCCTGGAATCGCTTTCGCCCCGAGGGCCTCCAATTTCTGCCGGGAGCATTGATGGCACTGCTGGCGGCGGCCGCCGCCAGCTACTTCCTGAAGCTCGAAATTCGTCACGTCAACGTTCCGGACAGCCTACTGGGCGGCTTGAAAATCCCCGGCCTGGACGTTTTTGCCAACGTATCGAACTGGAAGTATTGGGGAGAAGCAGCGGCCTTGGCGTTTATCGCCAGCGCGGAAACGCTACTGAGCGCGGCGGCGGTCGACAAAATGGTGGCGTCAAGTGGAAGGCGCAACCTGCGGACCGATCACGATCGGGAGTTGATGGCGCAAGGCGTAGGGAACTTTCTTTGTGGAATGGTCGGCAGCATTCCGATGACCGGAGTGATTGTGCGTTCCAGCGCCAATGTCCAGGCCGGGGCTCAGTCCCGCTGGTCCAGTGTAATGCATGGTGGCTGGTTGCTGGCCGCCGTTCTCGTCGTTCCGCATTGGCTGGAGCGGATCCCGACCTCGGCCCTGGCGGCAATTCTGGTGCTCACCGGCTGGAAGCTCGTTAACCCGGGCCATGTGAAGAAGCTCATGGAATACGGCTGGATCCCCGTGGTCATCTATTTTTCAACGCTGATCGGAGTCGTGGCAGTCGACCTGTTGACCGGCGTTTTGATCGGCATCGCGATGACCATCGCCAAAACGCTGTACAAAGCGTCTCGGGTTGGCTTGAGACTGGTCCCTCATCATTCGGGCCGCAACGATCTTTACCTCAGCGGCTCGGCCACTTTTTTGTGTCTTCCCAAGCTCTCGGACACGCTCGACAAGGTTGAGGCCAATTCCGAGGTGTACATCCACTATGAAGAGCTGGCGTATCTCGACCATTCCTGCCTCGACCTGATCCAGGACTGGCGCAAGACTCATCAGGATAACGGCGGAAAAGTTGTTGTCGATTGGGATGGGCTGGTCGAACGGTT
>JANXUM010000010.1 GCA_025356215.1 Bryobacter sp.
CTCAATTTGGGCTTGCGTTGGGAGGTCGAGCTACCGCGATATGTCGAAGGCG
Source organism: Bryobacter sp. (assembly GCA_025356215.1). Taxonomy (GTDB): domain Bacteria; phylum Acidobacteriota; class Terriglobia; order Bryobacterales; family Bryobacteraceae; genus Bryobacter. Next base: position 53 of record JANXUM010000010.1, read on the forward strand.
ACAAGCTCAATGCCTTCGATCCCTTCGCCATCAACCCTGTCTCGGGAACGCCTGGCGTCGTCACCTTCGCGGGCCGCGACGGCGTGCCCAGAACCAGCTTCAATGCCAATTGGAAGAACTTCGGGCCTCGCGCGGGCTTCGCTTGGAACTCACCGTTGCTTGGCGGGCTCGTGATCCGCGGCGGTGCTGGCATCCTCTACGGGCCAAACATCAGCAACACCGTCACCACAGCAGCCACCCTCGGGTATTCCGACAACCTGAGCTTGGTCACCCCTTCAGCGGAAACGTCTTATGTTCTCAAGCTTGCTAACGGATTCCCAGCTTACACTCGTCCATCGCCGGGGACGGCGGGTTTCGGCGCGGTGAAAGTCGGAGAAAGACCCACAACAGCCGTCACTTACTTCAATCGCGATCGGCCCTCCCCCGTCTCCTACCAGTACAATCTAGACCTTCAGAAAGAGCTGCCCCACAACCTGTTACTGGAGGCTGGCTACCTAGGCAACGTTTCTCATCACCTAACCGCCAATGACCTCACTTTGAACCAATTGCTACCCAGCCAGCTTGCGCCAGGCAACACACAAGTACTGCGCCCCTTTCCCCAATTCAGTAACGTCACTCAACTCAACCCCGCTATCGGCAATTCCACTTACCACGCCGTGTTCTTCAAAGCCGAACGCCGCTTCTCCAACGGACTTGCTTTCCTCGCACATTACACCTTCTCCAAATTTCTCGACGACGTTGCGGCTGGCGACGAATTCGGCGACCCCGGTAGTTACATGGACCAATACAACCGGCGCCTCGACAAGGCCCGCGCTGGCTCCGACGTTCCACAACACCTCACGTTTACCGGGCTCTACTCCTTGCCTTTCGGGATTCAACTCGGCGTCTACGGCAACTTCCAATCCGGCCAAGTGTTCAGCGTCTTTGACGCCGCCAACTCCACAAACGGATTCCCCGCTGGAACTCTGCGCCCGGACCTTGTCGCCAATCCCAACTCCGAAGGAGCTTGGCAAATCCAGCGATATTTCAATACGGCGGCCTTCGCCCATCCGTCCAACTTTCGCTTCGGGTCCAGTCCCCGCAGTGTCCTACGCGGCCCTGGCAGTGCAAACGTCGACTTCAGCCTTGCCAAGCAGCTTGCGATCGGCGACAAATTGAAGGCTGAATTTCGCGCCGTTACCTTCAATACACTCAACATTGCGAATTTCGAGATTCCGGGACACTCTCTCGGCAACGCTGATTTCGGTGTCATTGGAACTGCCCGCCCCGCGCGCATCGTTGAGCTGGTTGTCCGGATACTGTTCTGAGAAAATCGCGCCATGAAGCCAATTCAAAAAACGAATTGGCGCTGTCGCCGTCGAGCGCCTATTCTGAAGGAGCTGGAAGCGTTTTCTCCGGCCCCGTTGGAACCTCGCAGTTTCCCCCTAATACAATTCCACTTTGATTAGCGAGGACTTCATGCACTCATCTAAGTTGCATCGTGCACAGGCGTGGTGTGTCTGCACGTTTCTCACTCTCTCATCGGCAGCCTTCGGTCAGTACGAATCGCCTGTCGCACTCAACCCACAAATGGCCGCAACGACACTTGAGGGCCAGATTCAAGCGTCGGATACTTACGACCGCTCTTACTTGAAAGTACTCATTGTCGACAATTCCAGGCGTGTCATTGTCGCAGAGGCGCAGGTCTCGGTCTTGGGCACCTTCGAGACTTCGCCAATCCCTAGTGGAATTTATGAACTACGAGTCGTCAACCGCGAGGGCGATGTCATTCGATCGACGGGCATTGGGATCCCCTATCAAAACACGCTGAGAATCGATCTAACCAACGCCTTGGCCAACGCGCCTGCCCGGCCCATCTCCCTCTCTCGGCTCCAGCATAAAATTCCGAAAAAGGCGCAAAAGGCTTACTTTGCGGCTAAGGATGCATCGGAGAAAGGCGACAAAGCCAAGGCGTCGGTAGAGCTGGAAAAGGCGATCGCGCTCGACCCGCAGTTCTTTGAAGCCGCCAATAATCTCGGGGTGATGTATCTGACTACAGGTCGACTCAGCGAGGCCTATGAAATGTTTCAGCGGGCAACCACGATCGATTCCAGCGACCCCCTGGCCGAGGCCAACCTGGCCTATGTGCTGCTCGCGATGAATCGCTTTCCAGAAGCCGAACAGGCCGCCCGCGCCAGTGTTCGGGGCGATGCGCTCTCGGGTCGCGCGCGCTTCTTTCTTGCCGTGAGCCTCTTGGAGCAAAACAAGGGGCAGAAGGAAGCCATCTTTCATCTGACCAAGGCCAGCGCAGAATTCGACCCCGCTCGCAAGTTGCTGGCGATTCTTGGACACAAAGCAAAAGATAGCCAGTGATGGTGCACCCGGCTGGACTCGAACCAGCGACCCTTTGCTTAGAAGGCAAATGCTCTATCCACCTGAGCTACGGGTACACTCTGCCTTATTTTAGGCGATTGGGGGCAGGTCGTGCACAAGGCAGCTCCACTCGCCCTCGATCCGTTCGCTGTTTGCACCAATCCCAAAGACTTGTTTCACCAGCGTGGCTTCCTCGACTCCAAACCCCGCCAGCACAATCCTCGCCCCCGGCCGTGCAACGCGTAGGATCTCATCGGCGAAGTTCACCAGCACGGTCGCGCTAATGTTCCCCACCACCAAATCGAAAGCCTCACTGGCCAAACAATCCGCCATCCCTCGCACGACCGGAACCCCGGCCAGCGCGCGCGTCAGATGGCAACTGTCTTCCTCGATATCGACACCCACAATCAACCCCGCGCCCAGAAGCTTTGCGCCAAGTGACAAGATCCCAGCCCCGCATCCCAGATCCAACACGCGCATCCCCGGCTTCACAAACTCTTCAATCGCTATCAGCGCGTGCCTTGTCGAGGGATGCTCGCCGCTGCCGCAAGCCGCGCCGTCCTGATAGTCGATCCTCCAACGTCCGTCCGGCGTGGCCTCGTCACTCCAGGACGGCGCAAAAAAGAACCGCTCGCCCACCAATCGGCTTTTCCACACCAGGTGGCTCACCTGAACCCAATCCGTCTCGTCGATCTCGACGGGCAC
>JANXUM010000027.1 GCA_025356215.1 Bryobacter sp.
GATGAGTTGGCACCCAGCTTCCAATTGGATACAAGCAGCTTTCGCGCCCGTCTGACTATCAAGCAGGAGTCCAAGTCCGGCGTCGGTTTTGAGGGTGGCGAGAATCGCTGGATGGTGAAGCTGGCCGATGGGCTGGCCACGGATCTGTCGGTGAACCTTGGCGCGGGAGAGGCAAAATTGACGCTGGGTTCTATGAACTTGCGTAGCGTTTCACTCAACATTGGTGCGGGCAAAGTGAATGCCGACCTGATGGGGCAGCCAGCGCGTGACTACGAGGTGAAGATCCGCGGCGGGGTGGGCGAGTGTATTGTGACGCTGCCCAAGACCGTCGGGATTAGAGCCGAGATTAAGGGCGGGCTGGGGAGTGTAGACGTCGAGGGGTTGGAGAAGAAGAACGACGGCTATGAAAACGCCGAGTTCGCCAGCGGTAAGGTGAAGATCCGGTTGAACGCCCAAGGTGGCGTCGGGTCGATGCGAATTATCGCGAAATAGTTCGCTCGGGTTGTCGATTGAGGCCCGCCTCACTCGTCGTCAATTTGAAAGGAGGGATTGAGATCCCTATGAAATACATGTTGATGATTCATGACGAAGAGGCGGCTTACGCGACCGCAACCAAAGAGCAAATGTCCGGGCTCTATGGCGGCTATATGAAATTCACCGACGAGCTGCGACAGTCAGGCCGCTATCTGCACGGCAACCCACTGCAGCCGTCGATGACCGCGACCACGGTGCGTGTAAGCGGCGGCAAGCGCGTCTCCACCGACGGTCCATATGTCGAGGCGAAAGAGCAGATGGGCGGCTACTATCTGGTCAACGTCGCCGACGTTGAGGAAGCCACCTCGATTGCCGAGACGATTTGCAAGCTGCACACCTGGAACAGCGTCGCGATCGAAGTGCGGCCTGTGATGGAGCTGGGTGGCTAGCGCTCTAGAGGGGCTGTATCGCGCGGAGCGTGGCCGGATCGTGGCCACGCTGTTGCGCATGTCGCGAAAGTTTGCCGACGCCGAAGAAGTGGCCCAGGAGGCATTTGCGGCGGCGGCAGAGCGTTGGTCTGTTGAAGGGCTGCCCGCGAATCCCGGTGCCTGGGTGATGGCCGTGGCCAAGAATCGGATGGTGGACCGCCTCCGGATTGAGGCGCGGCGGCGTGAGTTGTTGGAAGCCCGCGGACCGAGAGAATTGATCGTCGACCTCACGGACGAAGGCGAATTGCCGGACGATGTCCTGCGGCTGATCTTTCTGTGTTGCCACCCCGTTCTGTCGGCCGAGGCTCAGATCGCACTGACCTTACGCAGCCTGGGAGGTCTGGAGACTGGCGAGATTGCGCGCGCTTTTCTGGTTCCCGAGGCCACAATGGCGCAACGCTTGGTGCGGGCCAAGCGAAAGATTGCCGACGCGGGCGTGCCATATCGATTGCCTTTGCGCGAGGACTTGCCGGAGCGTGTGGAAAGCGTTCTGCGCGTGATCTATTTGATCTTCAACGAGGGTTATGTAGCCCGCGAGGGCGACGATTTGTTGCGTGTGGACTTGTGCGCCGAAGCGATCCGCCTGGCGCGCCTAATGAACGATTGGCTGCCCGGCGTGGCCGAGGCGGAGGGTCTGTTGGCGCTGATGTTGCTGACTCATTCGCTCCGCGAAGCACGCATCGATGAGCGCGGGGGGCTGGTGACGCTTGACTGTCAGGACCGCGCCCGCTGGCAGCGCGGCGAGATTGCCGAAGGTGTGACTTTGACCGAGAGGGCCTTGGGCCGCAGGGATCTTGGGCTCTATCAGGTGCAGGCGTCGATTGCCGCGCTGCACTGCGAGGCCCCCACCGCGGCCGAAACCGATTGGCCGCAGATCGCGCGGCTCTACGATGAGTTGATGCGCTTCGATTCCAGCCCCGTGGCGCGCTTGAACCGGGCGGTGGCCATCGGTTACGCACTAGACTGGAGCGCCGGGCTAGCGGAATTGGAGGCCGTGGAGGGGCTCGAGCATTATCATCCCTATCACGCTGCTCGCGCTCAGATGTTGCGTCAATTGGGAAGGAGGCCAGAGGCGTTGGGTGCCTTTGACCGCGCCATTCGGCTCACCGCCAACCGCAGCGAGCAAAAGTACCTGTCACGGAGAATGATGGCGGCCGCCAATGAGTGAGAGCGAACTGGTGCGGATCGGTGAGCGAGTGGTGTCTTGTACCGCGTGCGCGCGCCTGGTGACCTATCGCGAAGAGGTGGCACGGGTCAAGCGGCGGGCGTATCGTGAAGAGGAATATTGGGGCAAGCCCGTGCCGGGCTTTGGAGACCCGAAGGCGCGCCTGCTGGTGGTGGGCTTGGCGCCGGGGGCACATGGGGCCAATCGCACGGGGCGCATGTTCACCGGTGATCGAAGCGGAGACTTTTTGTTCGAGGCCATGTACGAGACGGGCTTCGCCTCGCAGCCGCAAGGGCGGCGGGCCGGCGACGGATTACGGTTGATCGACGCCTACATGACCGGGGCGGGGAGGTGCGCGCCGCCGGACAACAAGCCGTTACCCGATGAGCTCGATCGGTGCCGCCATTTCATGATTGAAGAGCTTGCGGCACTCCCAAACATAAAAGTGATCTTGTGTTTGGGGCGAATCGCGCTTGAGGCGTATCTGAAGGCGCGCGGCCTGGGTCCCATCCGGGCCGCGCGCCTTCAGATACGCCTCAAGCGCGATTCGCCCCAAACACAAGATCACTTTTATGTTTGGGAGTGCCGCAAGCTCTTCAATCATGAA
>JANXUM010000393.1 GCA_025356215.1 Bryobacter sp.
CGAGAGCCAGGATTGGGCGGAAATGTTGATGCGGTTGTATCTGCGCTGGGCTGAACGCAAAAAATTCACGACCACCATCACCGACCAGTTGGAAGGCGACGGAGCGGGCATCAAGAGCGTCACCATCGAAGTCGAGGGCGAAAACGTCTATGGCCTGCTGAACAGCGAGATCGGCGTGCATCGGTTGGTGCGGATCTCTCCGTTTGACGCCAACGCCCGGCGTCACACAAGCTTTGCCAGCGTTTACGTGTATCCGCTGATCGACGACGAGATTAAGATCGACATCAAGCCGGAGGACGTGCGGACCGATGTATTTCGGGCCTCAGGGGCCGGCGGGCAACACGTCAACCGGACCGAGAGCGCGGTGCGGATGACGCACATCCCGACGGGTATTGTCGTGCAGTGCCAGAACGAACGGAGCCAGCACAAGAATCGCGCCAGCGCGATGAAGCAGTTGAAGGCGCGGCTATTTGAGCATGAGACCGAGAAGCGCCGGGTGGAAGACAAGAAGAGTGAGGATTCCAAGGCCGACATCAACTTTGGGAGCCAGATTCGCAGCTATGTGTTGGCACCGTACCGGATGATCAAGGACCATCGAACGAAGTTGTCGGTGGGCGATGTGGACAAGGCGCTGGACGGCGACATCGATGGCTTCATGCATGCCTGGCTGGTTTACAAGAAGACCGGCAAGACGGCGAACGACAGCAAAGACGAGATGCCGGATTAGTGTGGAGAGCGCTGCCGAACTGATTGCGCGGGGGGCTGCGCTGCTGCGCAACGGCGGCGTGGTCGCGTTTCCGACCGAGACCGTATATGGCCTGGGCGCCAACGCCCTGGACCCGGTTGCCTTGGCCCGCGTTTATGAGATCAAGGGGCGGCCGAGGACTTCGCCATTGATCGTGCATGTGTCGAGCATTGCGATGGCTCGCGCGATGACGGCTGTATGGCCCGAACAGGCCGAGACGTTGGCGAGAGAATTCTGGCCCGGACCGCTGACGCTCGTGTTGCCCAAGAGCGCCGTTGTGCCGATGGATTTGACGGCCGGCTTGGAGACGGTGGGGATTCGGATGCCAGCCCATCCGGTGGCGCTGTCCTTGATTGAGCAGGCTGGCGTACCGGTGGCGGCACCCAGTGCAAATCGTTTTATGGCGCTCTCGCCAACCAGCGCGGATCAGGTTCGGCAAGGGCTGGGGGCGGCTGTGGATCTGATCCTCGAAGGCGGAGTGCCCGAAGTGGGGATTGAGTCGACGGTTTTGAGTTTGGTGGAAGGGACGCCGCTTTTGCTGCGCCCCGGTATGATCTCGCGTGCCGACATTGAAGAGTGTATCGGCCTGGTCCGGGTGGCCGAGGGCAGTGGTGAAGGTGCCCATCCGTCGCCAGGAATGCATGAGCGGCACTACGCGCCGCGGACGCCGCTGTATCTTGTGGGTACCGGTGGCGAGTTGCCGCGCACAGGGCGTGGCGTTTTCCTCTATTCGACCGATTCAGGCGAGGCGGAGAATGGTGTCGCAATGCCTGGGGACGCGCAAAGCTACGCCCGCCTCTTATACGGGACGCTTCATCGATTGGATGGGGAAGGTTGGGATTGGATCGGCGTGGAGCGCCCCAGTGGAGAGGCGGAGTGGGCCGGAATTCTGGACCGGCTGCAGCGGGCCTCCATTCGCTAAATCTTCTCCTTCTCGCTCAAATTGCCTGGGGCACCGCCGATAAGCCCTAGGATGAAGTCAATTGAGACCACCCGATTCGGCACGATCCGTTTTGAAGATGGGGAAGTGATCGAATTCCCGGCCGGGCTGCCGGGCTTTGAGGAAGAGCACGAATTTCTGCTTGTTGAAGTGGAAGCGAGCGTGCCTCTAAAGTTTCTCCAGAGCGTCGCGCAACCGGCGTTATCGTTTGTATGCGCCCCGATCGGGCTGGTTTCGCCGCGCTATGAGTGCGCGTTGTCGCGAGGGGACCGCGACCTGCTGGCGATGCCGGCGGAGGGGGCGGCGGCCGGGACAAGGTTGGAGTGGCTGGCGATTTTGTGCTTCAGCCGGCCCGAGGCGCCGACGGCCAATTTGTTGGGGCCGCTGGTGCTGCGCCGGGATGTCGGTCTAGGGGTGCAATCGATTCGGGAAGACGCGCGCTATTGCGCGCGCGAGCCCCTGTTTGGGGCCTCTGCGAGTGACGACCTTCGACGGGAGCAAGCGGTATGCTCGTAATCCGAAGACGCCAGGGCGAGGGATTTTTGATTGGGGATGCGATCGAGGTGGACATCCTCGAGATCGACGGCAATCAGGTCAAGATCGGGATTCGCGCGCCGCGCGAGACGGCAATTTTGCGCCGCGAGATTGCCGCGACACGCGATACGAATCTAGCGTCTGCCAAGGACGCCGAAGCGACCGCGGTGGAAGAGGCATTGAAGCGGCTGCGCCTATCCCCGCCTGCGGGCAAAGACTAGAGCGCTTGGCGCTAGGGTATTTTTCTTTGTCACGTGGGCGGGGGGCGCACCGATAAGAATCCTGTCAGCAAATTAGCCGAGGTGGTGAAAGGCCACTCTTCCGGAGAGGATCTCCGGGAGTTGAAACCCAAAGGAGTGAATCATGTCATTTTCATCGAACACTAACATCGCGTCCTTGCAGGCGCAGAGTTACATTAACAACAGCAGCGACTTTCAGGGCAAGACGATCAATCGCGTCACCAGCGGTTTGCGGATTGTGAACTCGGGCGACGACGCCGCCGGGTTGGCCATCGCCAACGGATTGCGCAGCGATCAAGCTGTGCTGACCCAAGGTATCCGCAACGCGAACGACGGCTTGAGCCAATTGCAGATTGTCGACGGCGGCATCAACAACATCTCAAAGCTTCTCGATCGCGCACGCACCCTGGCCACGCAGTCGGCCTCGGGCACCTTCACTGGTTCCCGCTCGGTTCTGAACAGCGAATTTACGACCGTGTTGCAAGAAGTTGACCGCCAAGCTCAGGCCATCGGCCTGAACACTGGTGGTGATTTTGCGCGTTCGTTGTCGGTGTTCATCGGCGGCGGCAAGACTTCGAATGGTATCTCGTCGATCTCAAACGGATCGGCTTCGGTGGATTTGAGCAGTTCGACGGTGGACTCGCAAAGCCTGGGTTTGAAGGGCGTACAGGCCAAGGGCGTGGATGCAACCGACATCGGCACTGGCTCTTCGACCACCAGCTTGGCGACGATCCTGGCAAACACTTCGAACACTGGTTCGCAGGCGGCCTCGAACACCGCTCAGTTCACGCTGCGCGGGCCGGGCTTCTCCGGTCAAGGCGTCAATATCAATGTGAATACGAACGCGGTTGGCAGCACCTCGGACCTCGTGACGCGTGTGAACAGCGCGATCGATTCGGCGTCCAATGCGGGCACACAGGCGGGGACCGCGCTGAAGAATGCCAACATCAGAGCTTCGGTGGTAACGGATTCTTCCGGCCGCCAGCAGTTGTCCTTCAACTCACCGACGACGGCCTTCCAGGTGGAAGCCGGCGACCGCACCGCCAACGCGCTGCTGGGTAAGTTTGAGCGCAACGCGGCGATTACCGGTGCGGATACTGCTGTCAGTGTGAACACAAACGGCGGCACGACGCTCACCTTGGCGGTTGACGGCGGATCGGCGTTCAGCGTGACGGTGGCCGATAACGGCGCCAACGGCTCCACGTCGAAGGGCTCCATTGTGGCGCAGCTCAACGCACAGAGCACTTTCTCGGATAAGGCGACGGCGTATCTGAATGGCAATCAGGTTGTGATCAAGTCCAAGGGCAACTCCGCCACCTCGCAGGTGGCGATTACCAGCACTACCCTTGCGACAAATCTCGGCTTGAGCACGACGGCGGTAACGGCGGCGGACGCCTCGACCGGTGCCGACGTTAAGACCCGGGTGCAGGGCGCGGGCGCGGTGGCTGGCGGGGCGAACTACGTCGGCACCGACAACACGGCGACCCAGACGATTACCGCCGGTTCAAACGCCGCGCTCAACCTGACGGTTGGGGGCACGACGGCCGGCCTCACGTTGACGGCAGGCGTGTCGCTGACCAAGAATCAGATCGCCGCCGACTTGAACACCCAGATCGCGGCGGGCACTTTGGCCAACAAGCTCAGTGCAAGCGTTTTCAATAATCAGATTGTCTTTACGGCGCAGAACGCCGGCGATAGCATCGCGGTGAACACGGTGGCCAACAGCGCCTACACGACGTTGGGCTTGACCGCGAGCACTGTTTCCAACACCAACACCTTCCTAACCAGCGACACGATCAAAGTGCGTGTACAGGGCGGCGGACTGGACAGCCCGGTGGATATTTCCCTGAGCGCGACGACCGCCGGCACGACCACCGTCAGCAGCGTGCTGACCGACTTGGCAAGCCGCGTGGCGGGGAACAGCTCACTGCAGGCGGCGGGCATTACGCTCAGCACCTCGAGCAGCGGCAACAATCTGGTCTTCCAAGGCGCGGGCGGCGAGACCTTCCAGGTATCGGTGACTGGCGACAGTCAGAACAAGTTGGGCTTTGGCTCCTTCAAGGCCGACGCCAGTTCCTCCTTCGACTACTCGACAATCACGGGTAGCGGTGCGCTGACGCCGACCTTTGACCGCGCTTTTGCTTCGCAATCCTCAACCTTGCAGTTCTCCTTGAACGGCGGGGCGAGTTCGACGAACGCGGTTACGGTGAACCAATTGGCGGATCGCGGCATCGTCACGGGTTCAGGCCGAGGCGCTGGCGCGATCGCCTCAGCTACGGGCAACTTGGTGTTAAACGTGAACGGAACGGACTACACCGCGTCGATCGTTAACGGCGCTACACTGAACGCGGCCGTCACGGCCATTAATACGGCCCTGGGCGTCAACGGCGTCGCCGAGCTTACGGGTAGCGGTGCCGGCACGGCGCTGCGCATCCGAACGGCACAGGGTGCCAACAGTGTCGTGGTGAGCGCCAGTTCGGCGGCCGCCACGCTGACAGACCTTGGCCTTACCGCCAACCAGAATGCTACGGGCAACTCGGTTGCCGCCGTTCGCTCCGACCTTGTCGACCAGATCAACACCCAGATTGCCGGGGACGCTGAACTGCGCAACGCTGGCCTGCAGGCCTCGTTGGACGGCAGCAATCAACTGCAACTGAGCTCGAACAACAGCACCTTCTTCCGGGTATCGGCCTTCAGCGCTTCAGATCTCGATCTGGGATTTGGCCTGAACGGGTCGTCCTACACGGGCACTACGGCGCAAGGTGCTTCCGCAACCAGCGCTACGGTGAACGCCGGCGGGGCGGACTCCAGCACGTCGCTCGCCTTCAGCGGCATCGCTTACGGCGGTGACGACCAGCAGGTGAGCGTTACGGCCAGCGATACTTCGGGCGTCAAGCAGAGCTTGAGCGTCACGCTGCGCAACGACGCGACCAGCCGCAACGGTCGCACGATCGATGACGCCGTAAAGACGATCAACGATACCTTGCAGCAATCGAACAACACCACCTTGAAACGCATCTTTGCAGTCAAGGAGAACACGGGCGGGGCGGAGAAGATCCGCTTCCTGAGCACGGTGAAGGGCTTTGAGGTTGGCATCGGCGCCACCGCCGGTGGCACTGGGTTTACGCAGCCGACGGGTGGCATCGACAAGTCGGCCGTTGTCGGCACTGGCGCCAATAGCACCATCGACACGCAGGCGGCCGCAGAGAGCGCCGTTACGGCGCTGGCGACCGCAGTCTCCTCGCTCGGCACGGCACAAGCCGTTGTCGGTCGCGGCCAGAACCAGTTCAGCTTCGCCGTCAACCTGGCCCAAAGCCAGTTGACGAACCTCGCCGCCAGCGAGAGCCGGATCCGCGACGCGGATCTTGCTCAAGAAGCGGCCAACCTGTCCAAGGCCTCGATTCAGTTGCAGGCCGGCATTGCCGCCCTGGCGCAGGCGAACTCGGCCCCGCAGCAGGTGCTCAGCCTCCTCCGCGGTTAATTCTTAACCGCCTAACCCGTTGAACCGGATTCGCTCCCGCATGGCCAAGCCCCATTGGTCTGGCCGTGCGGGAGTTTCCGTCTCTTAACGGAAAGTGCAAACATCAATGACAACAGAAATGCTTGAGGCTCATGGAGAACGGCTGCTTCAGCGGCTGGAGCAAAATCCAAACGACGGCGAGGCCTACGACGCCTTGGGCCTGATCGCTCTCGACCACCAATCCGTCAGCGAGGCAATTGACCTTTTTGGCAAGGCGATACAGATGGACGGTCCGAAGCCCGGCTACTGTGCCCACTTGGGCGAGGCCTTCGCACGGATCGGGGACTACCGCAGGGCCTCCGCCTGTATCGGGCAAGCTCTGGTAGCCGAACCTTCGAACGTCGACCTGCGTTGGGCCTATGCCAATTTATTGCATCTACAAGGGGACAACGAACAGGCCGCCAAGAACTACGAACTTCTGGTTGCGCAGTCTCCGCGAAACGCCGAGGCCTGGTTTAACCTGGGCGTGACGCGCACCTTGCAGCGGCAGGCCGACCTGGCACGCCGCGCTTACTCACAGGCAACGGCGATCCATCCGATGTATGCCGAAGCCTGGAACAATCTGGCGCTGCTCGAAGTCACAGACGGAGACTTGACGGCGGCCGAATCCTGTTACCGCCGGGCGCTGCTGGCCAATCCCGGCTATCGCGACGCGCTCTACAATTTTGCGGTGCTGCTGCAAGATGAAGAGCGGTTGCAAGAAGCCGTCTCGATCAATGAAAGGCTGATTGCGATTGACCCGGGCTTCGCCGAGGCGCACAACAACCTGGGCAACTGCTACCTGAAGCTGAACCGTCTCGCGCAGGCCCAAAACGAATATCAGGAGACCTTGGCCATCCATGCATCCCATCGCGAGGCGCCGCTGAATTTGGGAATGACGTCGTTGCTGATGGGGGATTTTGCCCGCGGTTGGTCCGGGTACGAGCATCGCCTGGTGCAACGAGATCCTGAGAGCCTTGAGAAGCGGGAATGGAAGATTCCGCGCTGGAGTGGTAAGCCGAGAGCGGGCGAGAGTATTCTCGTGCATGCCGAGCAAGGCTTTGGAGACACGATCCAGTTTGCACGCTATCTGCCGATGCTGGCGCAAGGCGGGATGCGCGTTCACGTCTATTGCCAGCCAGCCATCCAGCCGTTGCTCGCGACGATTCCGGGAGTTGAGCGTTGCGTGACTCACGTCGAGGATCTTGATGTCGTTGACTGGCAAGTACCGTTCCCCAGTCTTGCCTACTGCTTTCAGACGCGTTTAGAAAGTATTCCCCAGGCGGTTCCTTACCTTTCGGCGGATATGCACCGTGCAGCCGACTGGAGGCGAGTATATTCGGAGCTGCCGCAAAAGGGAACCCGGATTGGCCTCGTCTGGCAGGGGAACCCCAACCATCGAAACGACCGGAACCGTTCTTTGCCGATCGGGGTGTTGGGATCGCTTTTGGATGCCCCTGGATGCCATTTTCTTGGACTTCAAAAGAGTGTGGGACGTGGCGTTGTGCCGGATGGAGTCTTTGATCTCTCCAAGCTGCTCACGGATTTTGGAGAGACGGCCGCGGCGATCTTGAGTCTTGACCTTGTCATTTCCGTCGACACGGCTGTCGCTCACTTGGCGGGCGCACTCGGAAAACCGGTTTGGACCCTCTTACCCTACGCCCCGGACTGGCGGTGGTTGCTGCACCGGGAAGATTCTCCGTGGTATCCGACGATGCGCTTGTTCCGGCAGCCAATTTCCGGCGATTGGGCCAGCGTAATCGGCGATGTAAAGCGGGCCTTAGCGGAATTGGCCTAGGCCAAACGATTGAGGAGGGACGCATCTGCGGCAGCCGGTTCCCGAAAGGACCGTAACTGCCGCAGTTGTGTTTCGGCCTCTTCCAGTTCTTCGATCATGCACTTGGCGATCGCAATTCGCTGAACGCGCCAATGGGCCTCTATTGCGGCGCTGCGGTCGGCGAGCTCGCCAAGGAGCCGCGCATAAGGCGCCAGCGCGGCTGGGTCGCTGCGGCAGGCATAGGCAAGTTTTTCGATCAGGGCTTGGCGGCGCAGTGAGTCTGCGTGGGGCGGAAGCGAGCCTGCGTGGGGCGGAAGGGGGCTCTGCTTGAGGAAGCAACGCTCGTCGATCTCAGACAACTCTGCGAGAGTCTTGATGATGTGGTCGGTGCCGGGCAGAACTAGCTCTTCTTTCCGTAGAGGACGAGGTTTAGGCTATCGACAGAGGCGGTGATGATGTTCTTTTGCGACTCCAGGCCGCCAAGCAGCGAATCGGCCTGTTGCAACTTCTGCAAATAGGACTCTCTGAGCAGATTCACGCGGTCCTCGAACTTGGAGATCTGATCGTCCAAGCGGGAATCGGTGCGGTCATACTGCGCCAACTGGAGCTGCGCAAGGCCAGTCACATCCTGGCTGAAGCCATCCGTGCTTGTGGCGAGAGCGCCCAGGCCGGTAGTGTCTTTGAAGAAAGAAAAGCCGTCGCGGACTTGTGTCTCGTTGAGGGAATTGAATTGGGCGATGTCGAAGCTGATCGTCCCCGAGGACGAGAAAGAGACGCCGAGGTCTGACCAGTTCTTGACTGTGCCGTCGCCGAGGCTGAAGCTGGAGGACTT
>JANXUM010000106.1 GCA_025356215.1 Bryobacter sp.
AAGACCCTGGATAAATTGCAGTAAGCACGCTGTTGGGTAAGCGTCTATTGTAGCGTCAGCCCCAGCTTGTCCCGCGCATGGGCCAAACTCTTGACCACCGCCGCCTGCTCCATTCGCAGCACCGCGGCCCTGTCCAGACCGCTGGTTCTCGCCATCGGTACCGGCGCCTTAACGTTACGCACCATCGCCAGTGTCGTCGCCAAATCCACCGCCTTGCGGTCCCCAAAGGTCAGCCAGTATTTCGGCGTCAAACAGGGCACCTTCAGCGGATCGCGCGTGATCGTCTCCAACACTAGACGCGTCGTGGGCCGCGCCTTCAGCACCGTCGCAATCACCCGCTTCAAGTCCAGCGACCCCTCGCCCAGCGGCACCTCGGCCATCTCAAAGCCATCCGGCGTCTCACCCCAAGCCATGTCCTTGATATGCGTCGAGGCCGCATAAGGCGCCAGCGCCTCGATTACTTGATAGGGATCATCCAGCAGCGAAATATTGTTCCCCGCGTCGATACAAACGCCCAGATACTCGCTTTGGAATTCTTTCAACAAGCCGACAAACTCCTCGCGAGTCCAATCCTTGTGATTCTCAAGAGCCAGCGTCATCTTCTCCCGCTCCAGAATCGGAATCGCCATCTGGATACTCTTCCTGCTGGTGGCGACAAACCCCTGCCAATCCTTAAGCGAGTTGAAGGTCTCATAGCGCCGCCCACTCAGGCAGCCCGCGCGCATCACGGTCGCGCCTACGGCCTTCGACGCCCGCACCTGCGCCCGAAACGCCTCCGGCTCCGCGTTAAATACCGGCACCATCGTTTCGACAAACATGCCGTATTCCCCGGCCCGATCGCGCAGCGTCTTTTGCCCCGCCGCGTCCAACTGAAACAGGCCGCTCTGGATTCCGCCCGCACCCATCTCACGGCAAAGCTCAAGAAAAGCCAGCGGGTCCGTCGGCTTCAATGCCGTCAGGTAACTCGTCGTGGCGACGCCCATCGACGTCCTGGCGGCAATCACAAATTGAAGCTCCGCAGCGTCTTGGCCCAGGGCTCGCGATAAGGCCGCTCCAGCATGGCGTTCGCTTCCTTGTCGCCTACAACCTCTTCCTTCACCGCGTCCCAGCGCAGCGTGCGCCCCAGTCGAAGCGAAAGGTTGGCCAAGTGACAGGCGACAGCCGTCTGATGCCCATCCTCAACATCGGCCACCGTCCGCTGTCGCGTCTTGATGCAATCGATAAAGTTGCGCACATGCAGGTCAAACTGCTCGGGGCTCGATCCCTTGGCGCTGCTGTTCTGCACCCACTTCTCGGGCTTGGTCTCAACACGAACCGCCCCGCCCGTCGGATGACCCTGAAAGGTGGGGATGGCGTTCTCCGGCGGCTTCTTGTCATCGCCAATAATTTCGTAACCGCCGCGGCCAATCTTCAGGCTGCCCTTGGTGCCATAAAATTCCAGACCGCTGCCGGCCGCGTCGCCCTGGCTCCCTTCGCGATGGCTCCATAGCGAAGTCATATGCGGATAGGTAAAGGCGGCATCCTGCGTGTCGGGAGTTTCACCGTCATCTTCCACCGCAAAGCGCCCGCCGTTGGAATAAACCGTCTGCGGCCCCTTGTGTCCCAGATACCACTGCAAAATATCGATCTGATGCGCGCCCAGGTTGGTCATCTGCCCGCCTGAGAAATCCCAAAACCAACGAAAGTGATAAAGCGCGCGATGCGGGCTGTAGGGCTTCTTCGGTGCGGGCCCACACCACATTTCATAATCGAGTTCGCTTGGAATCTGGTCTGCCGTGGGCTTTCCAAACCCCGGGACGATGTTGCGAAAGCTAGCCATGCGCACGCTGTGTACTTTACCGATGACGCCATCGGCGATCAACTGCTTAGCGGCTTGATAATGCTTCCCGCTGCGCTGCTGAGTGCCCACCTGCACCACGCGCTTGTACTTGCGCGCGGCGTTGATCATCCAGCGGCCTTCTTTCACAAAAAGCGTCATCGGCTTCTCGCAATAGACGTCCTTGCCCGCGGCGCAAGCCATGATGGTCATCATCGCGTGCCAATGGTCCGGGGTGGAGACAACAATGGCCTGCAGGTCCTTGTTGTCCAGCATGTTCCGGAAGTCTTTATAGCCCTTGGCCTGGCCGCCGCAAGCCTGAATGCCCTGTTCCATGCGGGGTTGGTATGTGTCGCTCAGCGCCGCCAAATCGGCATCGCGTTGATTCTTGAAATCGAATACGTGTTGCGCGCCAATCAGGCCATAGCCGATAAAGCCAACCTGCACGCGGTCGTTAGCACCGAGGATGCGAGAGTACGCGACCGCCGAAAGGCCGGTGGCAAAGCTGCGACGAGTGATAGACATCGCCGAAATCGTATCAGGTTTGAGCGTGCCGCTTCAGCTCACTCTTCAGGCAGGCGTCAAGCCTACTAAAGTTCTTCCCCGCTTTTGTCCAACCAACCTTCCCGCCCTTAGTCCGAATCTCAATCCACCATTCCGTCCGCGAGGAGCGTTGTCGGTCTTCAGCCCTGACAAATTCACCCCAACAAGCGGGGCTGGGCGCGCGACAGCTTTCGCCAACCGACGCCTGCTCGGCGAGAGGAGGCGAGGCCGAGTCGCGGCTCAAATGTCCGTTCGCCGCCCGGGATCGCGCTATTGACAAATATGCAATCTTTCTTCCTGCTTGTGACGATTTGCTCCGTCGCCACGGCCACCTCGATCACCCAGACCAGCACTCAGAACTTCGGTTCGAATTTGCCCATCAACGGATTCGTCTATCAGTACAACAACGGCACGTACACGCCACCGGCCTTTTACCAGGACGCACCGTCCGCAGTCTACTTCACTTTGAACTTTACCGATGTGCAAGTCTCTCCGAATCGAGAGGTAAGCGCGGCAAGTCTGGACTTGATCGGGCTGCTGCCGACGTCTCAGGGCCTCGCCTCCAACAACCACATCAACAACGGCTTCACCTACACGCAGGCACATTACACCTGCTTTTTTTATTGCTACTACTACTACACTCAGGAAACGGGCACGGGCGGCGACGCTTCCTTCTTCGAACAGGATTATGTCTACTTCTATTCGATTCAGACCGCGAGCCATTCGATGGGCATCAGCGATTATGGCTCGACGGGGGGATTGCCTTCTACTTACGACCTGATCCTCAACGGATTCGGCCCGAGCCTCGAGGCGGGAGAGACGATCAGCGTATCTGGATTTCTCCGGCGGGATGTCTCCTACCAGATCTTGCACCGGGCTTTCTACGGCTATTCTTACGACTACTTCTCGACCAGCGGGAATCTAATGGGTACCGGGCTGTTGTCAGTCAGCAGCGACGAAACTGTTCCAGAGCCCGCGACGTTTCTCTGCCTGGGAGCGGGCCTGGTCTGGGTCTGGCGCCGACGTCAGATGTAGTACATGAGGGCTTGGTCCTCCTCGGCCTCGAGGGGAACCGCCCGGCCCGTCGGATGACCCTGAAAGGCGGGGATGGCGTTCTCCGGCGGCTTCTTGTCGTCGCCAATAATCTCGTAACCGCCGCGGCCAATCTTCAGGCTGCACTACGTGCCATAAAATTCCAGACCGCTGCTGGCCGCGCCGCCTTGGCTCCCTTCGCGATGACTCCACAGCGAAGTCAGATGCGGATAGATAAGGGCGGAATACTGTGTGTCGGGAGTTTCACCGTCGCTGTGCACCTTGCTCGCCGATCCAACCGCTACTTTACGGCCCCGACACCGGCGGCAAAGCTAGAACCTGCAGTTCCGGCATCGGAAAGTGCTTCTGGTTATCCGTAACAAGCGTGATCCCATTGCCGATGCAAACTGCCGCGATCCCATCCCTACAGGAGAGGCCAAACCCGGGCAAGCGACCGACATTTTGTCTTCCCAAACCACTCCTCTACGCAACGAGAGTTCAGTGTCACGCCGCACGCCCCGCCCGGATGAAGCATAGGCGCAAGCGATGATTCCAGTTCACCCGTAGCGGGACCGTCGGGAAAAGTCGTAACCGGGCAGTCAGGTCCCGGCGCGCATCCCGCCCGGCGTTCGACCAGTCTGGCCCCCTCACTCCGTTAGCCAACAAACTCGTTTTGATACTCTGAGGAGCACGTCGGAGCTCGCCCTTAAGCGTCTTCTTTCATCTGCTCTCCGGCGCTAACTCGACAACTCCATGAGCGAACAGCAACGCTTCACCCACGAACGTGAAAACTATTGGAGCGAATTCGGACGCGAATCGGACCAGTGGCGAGGTAAACGAGCCGCCTATCAGCGGCGCCTCGGTGACATCTATGCGTTCATGATTCCTCCTGGGATGCGGGTTCTTGAAATCGGCTGCGGACAGGGCGATCTATTGGCTCGCTTGCAACCCTCCTACGGCGTAGGGATTGACTTATCCCCTGTGATGGTTGAACTCGCGCAAACCCGGCATTCCAACCTGACCTTTCACTGTGCCGATATTCACGATCTGAGCCTGAATGAAAAGTTTGACTACATCGTCGCCTCCGACTTATTCAACGACCTATGGGACGTGGAACGGGCCGTTCGCCAAATTAACTTACACTGTGGGCCACAGACAAGGCTAATCGCCAACACTTACAGCCGGGTGTGGGAGCTTCCTCGCAGGCTGGCGGTCGGCTTGGGAATGGCGAAAAAGCAGTTGATCCAAAATTGGTTGACCCCGGACGACATCCAGGGCCTTCTCTATCTGGGTGGCCTGGAGACTCTTCGTTCCTTCCGCGAGATTCTTTGGCCCTTGGGCCCCCGCCCGATCGCCGACTGGGTCAACAAGAATCCAGCAAAATTCTGGCCCCTCAACACATTCGCAATCGCAAACTTTGTTGTCGCGAGACCGATCGCTCAAAAGCGCGAGGCCGAAGCGCGAGTCACCGTCGTCGTTCCGGCCCGCAACGAGGCCGGTAACATAGCCAATATTCTGGAACGCATCCCCGATATGGGCGCTGGCACCGAACTCATCTTCGTCGAGGGCAATTCCACTGACAACACCTGGCAAGTCATTCAAGAGGAATTGGCGCGCCGCCCAAGGCCCGGCACCCAGATCCTCCAACAAACCGGAAAGGGCAAAGGCGACGCCGTAAGGCTCGGCTTCCGCCACGCTACCGGCGACCTTTTGATGATTCTCGACGCCGATCTTACCGTCGCGCCAGAAGACCTACCTCGCTTCTATGAGGCATGGATCAACGGCAAGGCGGACTTTGTCAACGGAGTGCGTCTGGTCTATCCAATGCACGGAAACGCGATGCGCTTCTTTAACTTACTCGGCAATCGCTTCTTCTCGATGGCTTTTTCCTGGCTGATGAGCCAGCGCACCAAAGACACTCTTTGCGGCACCAAGGTCTTGAGTCGTCACGATTACGAGAAGATCGCCGCCAATCGTTCCTATTTTGGCGACTTTGACCCCTTCGGCGATTTTGACCTACTCTTCGGCGCGGCCCGCTTCAATCTGAAGATCCTCGACATGCCGGTTCGGTACGGAGAAAGAACTTACGGCGACACCAACATTCGCCGTTGGCACGACGGCGCCATCTTACTCCGAATGGTGATTTACTCGCTACGGAGACTAAAGCTGGTATGAACCTTGCCGCCGCGCTCAAACGGAAGGCCAACCCAACCGACATCGTTGCAATCCTCGCGGTTCTCGCGGGTCTTCTGTTGCGTCTCAGGGAAGCTAGCCAGCACTACCTGAATCCAGATGAGGCCCAATACTTTTACCTCTCAGTTCCCAGCAGTCTGAAGCAACTGTATCTAGCCACGCTGCAAACGCACCATCCTCCCCTTCTGTTCTTCGTGTTACACCCGGTAATTGCATTCAGTTCCTCTGAATTCGCATTGCGCCTCATTCCCGTACTCGCCGGAAGCCTCGTGGGGTGGGTCGTCTACCGTTGGCTTTCCAAGGTCTGGAACCCTGCCGCTGGGCTTGCCGCGCTATTCATTCTGACCTTTAGCCCAAACCTCATCGCCTTGAGCGCCCAGGCCCGCGGCTATCCCTTGGCCCTTCTCTTTGCGGCCCTGGCGCTGCTGGCCCTCGAGCGATCGCTCGAACAGCGCTCCATTGCCCGCATGGTTGAGTTTGCCGCATGGCTCTATCTGGCAATCCTTAGCGAGTACTCGGCAGCCTGGGTTGCCGCTTCCTATGCAATCTACTTCCTTCTGCGCGTACGTGAGGCGCGCGTCTCCTTGCGCCTGTTTCTGGTATGGGCCGCTGTGCAATCGGGCGCGCTCTGTATCTACGCCACGCTCTATTACACCTCAATGCGGCACTTGATCAGGGAGTCTCAAGACCTGACAACGTCGGGCTTTCTGCAGGGCGCTTTCCCTCAAGCGCACTCAAATCTTCTGGCATTCTCCGCATCGGCAACCCTGAAGCAGTTTGCCTACATGCTGTCCTCCGTTCCATTGGGTCTGCTGGCTGCCGTTCTGTTCGGCGTAGGCCTGATCCTCTTATGGCAAGGCATGCTACCCGCGACGCAATCCCACTGTCGTACCCACGGTCGCACCCGCAGTCGCACCCGCAGTTGCAGCGTGGTCGCACTACTAGCCATTCCTTTCCTCTTGGCCTGCGCGGGCGCGCTGCTAAAAGTACATCCTTATGACAGATCCAGACACACGGTGATTCTCGGGTTGTTCATCGCCACGGGCGTGGCGATCGGGGGC
>JANXUM010000113.1 GCA_025356215.1 Bryobacter sp.
AGCGAAAGCGCGAATCGTTTGTCTTCGATCATGGTTTTGATCTACGCCCCCTGTGCCTTGCGGCGGTTCTTCCGCCCGCGCTTCAGTTGCTGGTCGCGCCCCGCACCGTACAGCAGTTCGGAAAGGATTAGCGCGTCAGAGAGTGCTACGGCAAGGCGCTCGGCCTCGTCTGCCGCACGCGTCAATTGTTCGTTGAGGTCTGAAAATAAATTCATTGAAAGTTCCTTGGTTGAATTTGTCTACGCCGCGTGGCGAGTGTTGATTAGGTCGAGAGTCTCGGCCCGGCGTTCGCTTCGCGGCGGGCGGGTTAGCCCCTGCCGCAAGTGTTCAAAGGTGAGGTCTTCGGCCCAGGGCTTGAAGCTTCCGTCGTTCGCGGATCGCTTCATTGATACAACCTTCTTTCCCGCTAACCGCTCTTGGTAGGTGGTGAGTGGACCGGCGCTCCGTAGCGGCTCGTCGAGCAAATCTTCCGCCCGATGCCCGGCCAGAAGGCGCACGGCCATACGGCGACCAGTGCCAGAGAATTGAGCCCGCTTGGAATCGACCAGGCGTTGCCCCACGGCGGGAGCGATCAGGCCCACGAATGCGCCGTTGCGGTCGAAGAGCCGATATTCGCGCGGGGCCTTCAGGCCTTTGCCGCCACGCGGCGCGCGGCGAAGTAGGCGTCCAAGTCGGCACGCGAAAAGACCACGCTTGCGCCCCGTTTGAAATGCGGAATCAGGCGCTTAGAGACGGCCTTCCGCCACCATGACATCGAGCCGCCGTACAATCTTGGCGCATTTTTAAAATCCAGGAATTCGGAAGTCGTCGCGTCGAGATTCATTCGGCTACTGCCCGATCCCCAGCAATGTGATACGCGATCTCAGCGCGCGGGATTAGAATCTTTCCGGAGAGCGCCATCTTTCTGAGTCGTCCAGACTTGACCAGTGAATAGACCTTGCCTGTGCAAATCCTCAGGGCTTTGCTGGCTTCGTGAACGGTGAGTAGGTCTTGAAAACCAGACTCAATATCAATCTGCATGTGTATTGCTCCAAATAGAAAAAAGCCCGGCGTTACCGGGCTGAGTTGAAGTCGAGAGAAGCAAAGGCGTGCCGCATAAACCTGCGATCTCACCTTTGGAATGTTACGAGCGTACGAGTTGGACCGCACCAGGAGGGGGGCACTTCAGGTACCCCATCGCGACTAGCGCACTCCCGCTTGGGCCGATCTGACATGGCTGTGCACCAGACACCAAGAAAGGGACATTAAGGTCTCCCACGCGCGACCCGAGGCTATCTTGCTAGCCCGCGATGACTTGCGCCATCGCCGTAACTGATAACATAATAGAGCATATTATAAAAATAAGCAAGAAATGTAAAAAATAAAAAACCTTAATTCTAAATTTAGGGCGAGAATCCAATCAATTCGGTCTTCAGTGTGGCCGATTTTGTGCCCACTCCAGGTTGCTACAAGGTATCACCGCGATTCACCGAGACTAGCCTAAGCGGCTGATATTGTTACACCTTGATCGAGCGTGGCAAGCTATGAAACCATAGTTAGATAGATTTTAAGTCCGTTGCGTCTGCCGATTTCGCCACCCGGGCATATTTCTGATTATACAATTACTTGCTCGTATTTACGGCATTCCTCCGTTTTGCCGTTGTGGTGGATTTTGTGGGGAGTGTATGGTCTTCTCGGGACGTACCTGTTGGTACAAGATGGTAGTTCTCCATGCGTTCCACTGCCCTCTCCACCACTTCGTCGGACGGGTGGACATACTTCTGGCTAACCAGAACCGTGCTGTGGCCCATGAGTCGCATAATCGTGAACGCATCCGCACCGGATTCGCCCAACCGTGTCCCGTAGCTATGCCTGAGAGAATGAAGCACAAAATCGTCCGACCACTTTAGTTTAGCTCTGACTGCGGCGTGCTGTTGGTCCAGCCAAGTGGCGTAGAGCGGAGAGCCGTCTTCATTATGGAATACGAGGCCGTTACCCTGTTGGCGGTCGAGGAGCATCTGGCGGACTCGCTTCGTCAGCGGGACTGTTCGCTGTTTGGAATTCTTGCTGTGAGCCTTCAGAATTGTCAGGTATCCGGGTTGATGCTGGAGATTCACTGCCGACCAACGCAGTGTCAATGCCTCGTTCAAGCGCAGACCGCAGTCGAGCAGAAGGACCGCCAATGGGCGCATCGCCGTTGGGAGTGTGTCGAGGTAGATGGATTCCTGCTCCCGGCCCAAAACGAACTCTCGGCTACGCTCCCCGGCAAGCAAGACGATCTTGGGGACGCCTCCGATCTCCTTCCAATCGGCGGCAAGTCTGAGCAGCCGCCGTAGCGTTGCCAACTCACGGTTGATTGATCCCGGTGACATCGGCGTGCCCCGCCTTGAGATCGTCCGGCTCCGCTTTTGCTTGTATTCGTCGATCTCGGCTTTGTCGATTCGATCAAGAGGCACGTCAGCAAATTTGGCATAAGCCAACAGGTTGTTCAACTTCTCTTTCCAGAACTTCACCGTCGCTGGCTTTTCCTTGCAGTCCAGTTCGATCTGACGAATGAAACGTGGCGCAAACTCTTTGAACGTAGGGGCCACCTTTTGCGGCAACAGACCAACCTCACCCTTTGCCAGCCGGGTCCGATGCCCCGACATCATCTCTCGTGCGGCTTCCTTGTTGTACTGGTGCGTAGACTCTCGGATTCGTTCGCCCTTGAATACGAACTCGTACCAATAAATTTTGCCTCGCTTGAAGATTGGCACATCCCATCTATCGTCAGATATTTGGCTCGACTTCACCTGAGGAGCCGAGTGCCGTTTGCTCCGTCACGGTCCCCAAAATGTCTTCCAACATCACGATGCGACCGATCTGATCGCTCTTGGCTACCCGATTACGGAGTGGTTTGTCGTTCGTGAGAAAGGACACGTTGGGGTCGCACAAGTAGAAAAGTTGATGGAGGTCAATCCAGTCGGAATAATGGCGTGAGAAATCATAGCGGTCTCCTGCTGATAAATCGCACAGGTGCAAGTTGAGAGCCACTGCCGCATCGAGCGCACTTGCAACCTTGGACCACTCACTATCGGCAAGTTCAAGGTTGAAATGGCGAAACGACGTCTTCACCCATTCGTTGGGCTTCGGCTTCCGAAGCTCCTTGGCTCGGAGAGATTCAAGTATTCGGGCGTGCTCGGCTTTGCCCAAATTGTGTCGCTGCTCGATTGGATCAAAGTTCAAGCCACCAGTCTTTCGGCTGTTTCGCAACGGAACCAGACCCTGCTCCAACTGGCCCTTAGAATGCGCTCGGAGCACCACGTCGATACATTTCTCGATCTCAACGACCGAAGCCGTTGGTGGATTCACGTGGACTCCTAACACTTGCTTCAACACAAATGTCGCTGGTGGTCTCAGAATCCGCATCTGGCCGACTCCCCGAAGCACTTTCATCTTGGCTTGGTTTCTATCGAAAAACTGCTCGTCACCGCCCTTGATTCCAAGCAAAAGTTCGTCCACCGTCAATGGAGAGATCACATAGGTATACCTTGCCGACAGGTACTTGCGGACTCGCTCGTAGAGCGGCGATGATGCCAGCGTTTCGAGGATGTTCGTGTCGAAAAAAAGTCGTGGCTTGTTCACCGAGTCGTTCCTTCAATCGGCAGGACCATGTTGATCAGTCCCATAGTAGCGTCCTCCTCGCCCTCAGCAACCACTGGGCCGGGTTTCGGGTTTGGACCTGTCCCGCACTACTTCGTAACAAAAACCTATCGCTCTGCTGCCCAAATTAGCTATCCATCTAAGGCACTTTTTAGGGCAAGAAAAGCGTACCAAAAACAGGTGTTTTTGATACACTGAAGCTGTGAGAGTTGCGATCTACGCCAGAACTTCGACGGATGATGGCCGTCAGGAAATGTCCAATCAGACGAGGGAGCTTCATGAGTACGCCCTGCGCATGAACTGGACGGTCGTTGCCGAGTTCCACGATCAGG
>JANXUM010000164.1 GCA_025356215.1 Bryobacter sp.
GGAGCAATCGAAGGAGCGCCATGATGAGCTTTACCTGTTATACTTCAAACGAAGCAACAGCCGTCGGGGCGTGGCTCAGCCTGGTAGAGCGCCTGGTTCGGGACCAGGAGGCCGGAGGTTCGAATCCTCTCGCCCCGACCAATTTATCTCTCTGAAATTATTGAAAGTTGTGACGGTCGAGGGCGTTTTGCTCTCGACCGTTTCGCTTTTACTGTGCCTGATTCTATGCCCACCCTTTGCCTTCTCAATGGCGGCTTTGCTGGTGGCGGCGTGCGGGTGGACGTAACGGCGCGTGGTTGAGAAGTTGCTGTGGCCAGCGAGTCAGGCAGGTGTGGTGGAAGGTGTAGAGCGTGAACGGCTCGACCTTCGAGGCGGCCAAGGCCTTCATGTGCTGCTTCTTCAGCGTGGACTTCTCGATGTGGCCCGTGGCCGTCCGCGCGGGGAACATCCATTCGGATTCAGCGTCGGTTTGGCGCATGTCGAATTGCGCGGCCACGCGCTGCATCGTGGGGATCGTGCGACGGGCGTTCTCCGTCTTGCCGTAGAGGATGTGAAGCGCGCCATTGTCCGCCGACGCAATCGACTGATCTGGGGAGAGTTGCGCTCGCAATCCGAGACCCGAATCCGCCACGCCTCTATGTTCCACTACCGCCATCACTGTCGCGAAACCGTCGCCCCGTGCGGGCGGGAAAGCCGACGGCGCAATCAAAGACGTCTTTCGGGGCCGGTCGTCCATGGAAGTCCTCGTTCGGAAAATATATCCACTCTTGTATAATCAGAACGTGTCGAGTGGGAAGCCAATCGCCTGGATGGGTGACAGTCGGGCCCGGTTGCAAGCGGCCCCGGCTGACATTCGTTCGGACGTGGGCTACCAATTGGGCTTGGTTCAGCGCGGCGAAGTGCCTGAGGATTTTAGGCCGATGCCGGATGTTGGCTCAGGCGTCATGGAGATCCGCGTTCACGGTGACAACGAGTACCGAGTGTTCTACGTCGGTCGATACGAAGAAGCCGTCTACGTGCTCCACTGCTTCGTCAAGAAGACCCAAGCGACGCGAAAGGCCGATCTCGACTTGGGCCGAAAACGATATGCTGCTTTAGTTGCGGCCAGGAGATCAAAATGAAGGAGAGAGCCATGAAAACCACAATTGACATGACGATCACCATGGGCAGCGGTGACGTTTTTACCGATCTCGGTTTCTCACCCGCCGAGTCGAGGAACCTGCGCATCCGGTCAGAGATGTTGACGGCCCTGCGGAAGTTTATTGAAAAGGAAGGCTTGACCCAGGCAGAGGCAGCGAAGCGACTAAAAGTGAGTCAGCCCAGGGTCTCCGATCTGACGCGCGGAAAGATCAGCCGGTTCTCGCTAGACGCGCTTGTGAACATGCTCACCGATGCCGGCCTGGAAGTCGATTTCCGGATCAAGCCGCCACCGCGGCGAGCGGCATAGCGTCAGTGACTAAGATTGAAGGCGATATTCGAAATGTCTCTCCCTACCGCTTACCTTGTCTCGACCAAGAACCATATAGGCGCAATCGAACGCTCCGCCAGCGCGCTCGCGAAATATGGCCTGTATCAATCAACTCGTGGCTCACTGGCGTGCAGGCTTTTTGATGTGGCTCCACGCTGAGGGCCAGCTAAAAGAAAAAACAACTGTCCCACTAGTGAAGTTTGAGCGATTGGTGTTGCAGCCCCTGAAGCCTGAACAGGTGAAGATGATTGTAACTTTCAAGCCGACTGGTGCGAACCGGTACGGCACCCATCGCTGACGCGAGGCATTCAGTCATACCGCTATCGCCGTGACGCTCTAAATCACCGCATGGGCCGATTGAGCCGAAAGAAACTTCGGGTGCGGCTCAACCGAGCCGGATGTTACAAAATGGAGGGTAAAGAGACGCGGACCGCCGGGTAATGCTGATTTGGGTCCTTCTTTTTTCTCCATCCGATCTCTCAGGCCGCTTTGCGTTCATTCATTTCCTGCTGGTGCGTGATGCGTGATGCGATAAGATTGAGCTATGCGCACGACACTCGATATCGACAACGATGTTTTGGGGGCCGCCAAGGACTTGGCCGCGCAGCGGAATCAAAGCGCAGGGAAAGTGATTTCCAACTTACTGCGGGAAGCTTTGAAGCCGACTCGCGCCGCCGGGGCTAAAAAACGCAATGGGATTCCTCTCTTGGTTCAGGCCGTCGGGGTGCGACGGACCACATTGGCTGACGTGAACAGTTTCCGGGATGACGATTGAAGCCACGACTGCTCGATGTCAATGTGCTGGTTGCGCTCTTCGATCCTGCCCACTTGCACCATGAAGCGGCACATCAGTGGTTTGGGCGTAAAGGCAAAACGCCTTGGGCAACTTGCCCACTGACGGTGAATGGCTGTCTGCGTGTTCTCTCGCGGATCGCAGCGACCACAAAACCAGTCCCACTTTCGCAACTCGCGTGCCAGTTACAAGAGCTTCTTCAACTGCCGGGCCGCGTAGAGTTCATGAGCCAACCAGAGTTAACTGATGGTGAGCGATTCGACCTCACAAAACTAAGAGGCGCGAATCAATTGACGGATTCTCTTCTGGTCGCAATCGCAATTGAGAATCAAGCCAAGCTCCTTACTTTCGACCGGGGTATCCCGTGGGCCTCGGTAATCGGTGCGAGGCCCGACGATATCGAGATCCTGCGAGCCTGACCGCGGGCGCATTACTTACAGTCGACGTCAAAGCAAAGATTCTTGGCAAAGAACGGCAGTACAAAGTTCTGAAAGCGCACCGCCACGGCGCTCGTATGGGTGCCCTTGTAGATCTCAAAGCTGTTGGCAATCCCGTACTGGTCGAGAATCTCATGCAGCTTTCCGGCACCGGCCTTCAGCCCATCCTGGTCTCCCACATCAATCGAGATCGCCTTGTACCGGCGCAGATCGCCGACATATTGATCGATGAAAACCAGCGGCGCGTTCGCCGTGAACTTGGCGATCACATCCTTCTGCGGTTCTCCATCCTTGACCGGCAAATCCAGATACAAGGGGGGATTCTTCGGGTTCGGCGCCCAGGCAGCGGCCGACGCCAATTGCGCTCTCGCGCCAAACGGCAGCCCCGCCGAATCGGCCGGTGTCTTCACCGCTTCGATCGCCTTGGCGAAAGCTGGATTCCCCGGGCCACCGCCCATCGGGGCCAAACAACAGGGGCTCATGATGTAGACGGCGCCAAACACATCGGCGTGCTTCATGCCGATTCGCGTCGCTCCGTAACCGCCCATTGAGTGGCCGGCCAGACCGCGAGCGCCGCGCCGCGCAATCGTCCGGTAATGAGCATCGACATAAGCGACGACGTCATGAGCCACGAAGCGTTCAAAGTTGCCCGTGGTGACCGAGCTTGAGTACATCGAACCGTTGTGAACCGTCTTTGAATCCGGCAGCACGACGATCATCTCGGCGGCGCCGCGCGCAACGGCGCCTTCAATCGTCTGCGGTGTGTGGATCTCACCCGACCATTGCTCGGCCCCGATCGAATAGCCATGCAGAGCGTAGACCACAGGGTAACGGCGCTTCTTATCCTTGGCGTAGCTGGCGGGCAGATAGACAATGACGTCGCGGTCCACCGCGTTGCCTTCAAGGTTCGCTTCCAGGGCGGCACCATGGATCTTGATCCGCTCCACGGTGACCGGCTTTGCGGTGGTCTCGCGATCGGGCACTTCCGTTTTTACTTGAGCGATCAGGGCGGTGGCCGCGATGACTGTTACAAAGAGGGATTTCATTTTCGATTACTCCTGAACTGCTACGACCGTCAAAGATTTCGGCGTGAGAGTCAAAGTCAGCTTGTTGCCTTGTAGTTTGACCACTGCGGGCTTCGGCGCGACGGCATTCGGGGCTTCAAAGGAATTGACGCTGTCCACCTTGGGTGCCGTGAGTGTCTCGCCCGTTGCGGACTTGGCGGCGATGCCGCTCAAATCGGCTTCCACCTGAAGCGGATTTTCGGGGTCGAGATTTGTGAATTCGATCCACAGCTTGCCGGACGCGTCGCGCGCCGCAATCGCGTCCAGGCGGGGCAGTTTCACATCGCCACTGCCGTAGGATCCGGCATCGAATTGCACGGGGACCGATTTGGCGTCTTGGAACGGAGTGTACATGCGGAAAGCGTGATAGCTCGGCGTCAGCACCATCTTCTCTTTGTCTGTGAGGATCATTGCCTGCAGTACGTTGATCATCTGAGCGATGTTAGCCATCCGCACGCGGTCGGCGTGGCGGGCGAAGATGTTCAGGTTCAAAGAGGCGAGAATCGCGTCGCGCATGCTGTTTTGCTGAACGAGAAAGCCGGGCGTCGAGCCCGGCAGCGCCGCGTACCAAGCGCCCCATTCGTCGACGACCAAGGCCACCTGCTTCTTGGGGTCGTACTTGTCCATGATGGCGGAGTGCTTGGTTACCAGGCTTTCCATCTCCAAAGTGGACTTCAGCACCCGGTCGTAGTCGGGGATCCCAAAGCCAACCGAAGGCATGGCTGGCGGCCACTTGACCACCGTGTAGGCATGCAGCGACAGCCCTTGCATGTCCCAGCTCCATTGCTTTTTCTGATACGCCTTCATGATGG
Organism: Bryobacter sp.; assembly: GCA_025356215.1. Lineage (GTDB taxonomy): Bacteria > Acidobacteriota > Terriglobia > Bryobacterales > Bryobacteraceae > Bryobacter. The sequence continues at coordinate 4,575 of JANXUM010000164.1, forward strand.
CTTCGGTCCATTCGACGTTGCCTTCGTTGGGACCGACAGCGATCTTCAGCATCTGCTTGTCGCCCTGCTGCGCGGGATTGTAATTGCGGACAAATCGCGTGTAAATCTTCAGTTGGCTCAGGTAGTAGTCGGTGGACATGTTGCCGCCGCAATCCCAACTCTCATTGCCGATACCGAGATAAGGAATGCTGTAGGGCTCGGGATGCCCATTGGCGCCGCGCTCTTTGGCGAGGGTCGTGGGCTGGGCAGCCGTCAGGTATTCGAGCCAGTCGGCGGCCTCCGCGGTCGTGCCGGAACCGAGGTTGACCGAAAGGTAAGCGCGGCTGCCGATCTGGCCGATGAAGTCCATAAACTCGTGTGTGCCGAAGGTGTTGGGCTCAGTGACACCTCCCCAGTTTGGATTGAGCGTCACGGCGCGCTGGCTGGATGGACCGATGCCTTTGCGCCAGTGGTACTCGTCGGCAAAACATCCGCCGGGCCAGCGCACGTTGGGAACCTTCAAGGCGCGAAGCGCGGCGACGACATCGTTGCGAATGCCGCGGGTGTTGGGGATTTTCGAATCGGGTCCGACCCAGATGCCTTCATAGACGCCGTGGCCGAGGTGTTCGGCGAACTGCCCGAAGATGTTCCGATCAATTTGAGCGCCGGGCGTTGTGGCATCGATTTTCAGACGCAATGGGTCTGCCGCGTGGACGGTAGCGGTTGAAGCCAGAGCCAGCAGAAGGCCGCCAACTACGAATGGAGATTTCATGAACATTGACGCCTTCAAATCTATCGTGATTAAGAGCGTGGAGTGGATTTGGCGTGGTGGCCGGTTGCAGGTTGATCTGATAGAGTTACGGCGAAATGCCGAGTCACTCAACGCCGGTCCGTTTGCTGCTGATCCTCGCAACCGCTCTCGCCTCGTTCTCGCAGCCCCGCGTGCCGATCCAACGGCAACTGACTTTTACCCCGGATCACCTCGGCGCTATCTACGAGGTCGGCGAGACCGTTGGCTGGAGTGTGACTCCGGGGCCGGTTGACCCTGCGTACGCCTACAAATGGACCGCTCGCCTGAATAACGCTGTGGTGCTAAAGGAGGGCAAGCTCGACTTGTCCCAGGGCATCGCGAAAATCGAGCTTGAGGCCAGTGAGCCGGGCATGATCTACGTCGCGGTGGAGCCTTACGCCACGCTCAACTCCGATGCGCCTGCGGCAGGGTTTACGGGCGGCAACACGGGCCGCAACAACGGACTTTACGCGATTGGCGCGGCTGTGTCACCAGGCAAGATTGGCCTTTCGACCGCGCGGCCCGCTGACTTCGACGAGTTCTGGAGAGGTAAGCTTGCCGAGCAGGCAAAGATCCCGATTCAGGCGGAGTTGACCACGGCGGAAACGGATCTTCCGGACGTGGAGTTGAAGGTGTTCACGCTTGACGCGCTTGGCTCCAAGGCGCACGGCTATGTCGCCAGGCCAACGCGGCAAGGGAAATTCCCCGCGATGATCCAGTTGCAGTATGCCGGTGTTTACGCGCTGAACGCGAAAATGATCGCGCAACGGGCGGCCGCCGGATGGCTGGTCTTGAATGTCGACTCGCACGACAAAGCGCCTAATGAGCCTTCTGGAGGGGTTCCGCGCGGTTATGCGATGGTGGGCAACGCGGATCGCGAGAAGT
>JANXUM010000126.1 GCA_025356215.1 Bryobacter sp.
CCTCTACCGGCTCCGTTTCGATGCACTCGGCGTTTCCCACGCCGCTGCCTCCATACTTGGCGTCGTCCGTGTTCAGCACCTCCCGCCAGGTTCCATGTGTCGGTGCGCCGATGAAATAGTCGCGCCGCACCACCGGCGTAAAGTTGCATACAAACACTAGCGACTGTCGCTTGTCGTCGCCATAGCGGATGAACGAAATCACCGAGTTCTCCGTGTCGTTGAAGTCGATCCACTGAAAGCCTTCGTACTGGTTGTCCAACTCGTACAACGCGGGTTCGCGTCTGGCGATCGCGTTCAAATCCCGCACCAAGCTCTGCAAGCCCGCGTGCAGGCCAAACTGCAATAGTTCCCAGCGCAACGGCCGCTGCTCGCTCCACTCCTCGTACTGTCCAAACTCTTGCCCCATAAACAATAGCTTTTTGCCAGGATGCCCGTACATATAGCCCAAGAAAGACCGCACGTTGGCAAAGCGCCGCCACTCGTCTCCCGGCATCTTCCCGATCAGGCTCGACTTGCCATGCACCACCTCGTCATGACTGATCGGAAGCAGATAGTTTTCGTTGAAAGAGTAGAACAGGCTGAAGGTAATATTCTGATGATGGTGGCGCCGGAAGTAAGGGTCAAACTTGAAGTACCGGAACATGTCGTGCATCCAGCCCATGTTCCACTTCAGCGTGAATCCCAGCCCGCCCAAAAACACCGGGCGCGTAACGCCGGGGAAATCAGTCGACTCCTCCGCCGCCGAAAAACATCCAGGCACCGAGTGCACCAGTTCGTTGAAGCGGCGCAAGAAAGTGATGGCCTCAAGGTTCTCCCGCCCGCCCTGCTCGTTCCGAACCCAGTCTCCGCCTTCGCGCGAAAAATCCAGATAAAGCATCGACGCCACTGCGTCCACCCGCAGTCCGTCCAAGTGGAATTCCTTAAGCCAGTACATCGCGCTCGACAACAAAAAGCTCTTAACCTCGCTGCGTCCGAAATTGAAGACCAGGGTCCCCCAGTCCGGCTGCTCGCCCTGCCGTGGGTCGGCATGCTCATAGAGCCGAGTGCCGTCAAACACGGCCAGCCCATGCGCGTCCTTCGGGAAATGCGCCGGCACCCAATCGAGAATCACGCCGATCCCCGCCGCATGGCACTTGTCGACAAAATACTTGAAATCCGCAGGGGTGCCGAATCGCGAAGTCGGCGCAAAATACCCTGTCACCTGATAGCCCCACGAACCCGAAAACGGATGTTCAAGAATCGGCATCAATTCGATGTGCGTGTAGCCAAGGTCCTTCACGTAAGCCACCAGCCGCTCGGCCAGCTCCCGATAGCTCAGCGGCTTGTTTTGCGCTCCATGCGTCCAGCTCTCTAGATGCACTTCGTAGATCAACAGCGGCTGCTTGAGGATGTCCCCGGCGGCTCGCTCGGCCATCCATTTTTCGTCCTTCCACACATACCCCGGGTCCTGCCAAACCACCGACGCGTTGCGTGGTGCCACCTCGGCGTGAAACGCATAGGGATCGGCCTTCAACTGCTGATACAAATTGATGCGCGACCGCACGAAGTACTTGTAGATTTCCCCGCCACCCAGCCCAGGTACGAACAACTCCCACACCCCGCCTTCTCGCGGGCTCATTGGGTGGCTGGTCTTATCCCAGTGATTGAAGGTGCCGCAAAGTTGCACCGACTCCGCGTTCGGCGCCCATACGGCAAAGCGCACGCCGGTCACGCCCTCAATCTGGACGCAATGCGCTCCAAAGCTCTTGTAGGTTTCGTAATTGGTGCCCTCAAGAAACAGGTGCAGGTCAAAGCTCGACAACAACGTATGAAAGCGGTACGGGTCTTCGATCTCAAATTCTTGGCCCTGCCAAGTCTTATAACGGATCGTATAGGGCCGGATGTCGCCGTCGATCGTAGCGTTGTAAAACCCCGCCGGATCTTCCTTCCGCATCGGATGCGGCTTGCCGTCCACTACGGCGTGCGCGCTCTCGGCCTGCGGCAGCATCGCCCGCAACTCCCAACCGCTGGGAGCGAACTGGTGCGGTCCCAGCACCTTCATCGGGTCGCCGTGATAACCGTTGACGATCGCGTGTATCTCGCCAGGGAGCATGATGGTTATTATGACAAGTTCCATTCGGTACGCTGAACTGCATGTCCATCTTGAAGGGGCTCTCGATGAATCCGTTCTCCTTGAGATTGCTCCTGGCCTCGACCCGGCCGAGATCGCACTTCGCTACCGCTTCGAGGATTTCCCCGGTTTCCTCGCCAGCTTCAAATACGCTGCCATGCAACTGCGCGAGCCTTGGCAGTTTCAGCTACTGGCCCGGCGCATGTTTGCCAAAATGGCCGCCGAAGGCATTGTCTATGCCGAGGTGATCCACTCCGCCGGCATCTGTCTCTGGCGCGGTCTGGACGCCCGCGCCATTGTCGAAGCCCTGATTGAGGAGGGCCGCCGCGCCCCGCTCACTGTGCGCTGGATTCTTGACGCCGTCCGCCAACTGGGCCCCGATCACGTCATGCAAGCGGCCCGCTTCGCCGCCGCTTTCGGTCCCGGCGAGATCGTGGCATTCGGTGTGGGTGGCGATGAGCTTGGCGCTGACGCCAGCACCCTGCGCCCGGCCTTTACCCTGGTCGCCGAGCAAGGCTTCAAACTCACGCCTCATGCCGGCGAAACATCGACGGCCGAAAATGTCTGGGGCGCCCTTGCCCTCGGTGCCCATCGCGTCGGACACGGTATCCGGTCGATCGAGGACCCGGCGCTGATATCCGAGCTTGCGCGCCGAAAGATCCCACTCGAAATTTCGATCACTTCCAACATCCTGACCGGTGCCGTTGCCAGCGCCTCCGCCCACCCCGCCAAACGTCTCTACGACGCGGGTGTCCCCATCGTTCTCAATACCGACGACCCCGCCTTCTTCCGCACCACGCTCTCCCAGGAATTCGCCCTTGCTCAGTCAGCGCTCGGCTTCACCGGCGAAGATCTTGAAATCCTCCGCCGCAACGCCTTTATTTACGCGTTCGGGCCAGTACCCGGGCCTTGATTTCCCGCACGTCCCCGGGTGACAACAGCGCCGCCTTCCTCATGTCTGTGCGTGTCTTCAGCCGTCGTCGGTAACGCGCAAAGTATTCGACAAAATCCCCGCCAAACTCAAACGAATACATGATGTCGGCAAACTCGCGCGTATGCGGCAACCCGAGGGCGTGCCCGCTCTCATGCACGCAAGTCAAAAAAAGAATCACGTCGCCATAAAGCGGATCCTTTGCCGATGCCGAAACCATTTCCGGCCCCAGACTCTCGATCGCCGGGTTAATCACAACCTCGGCAACCTCCCGCCCTCCCTCGCGAAAAGTTTGTGCCTGTCCGTAAAGACCCTTGCGTCGCGGGTCAATCCACAAAAAACGGATATCCGCTTCCTCCACGGTCTTCGCCTTTTCCACCTTCATCGTTCCACCGGAAGCCCCCGCCCACAACTCCATCGCCCACTGCGCCAGTTCCGCCTTCGGATGTTCCCCCGGCCAATAGCGAACCGTCGTCTGCGCGCTGAGCGACGCCGCAAGAAAAATCAATGCCAGTTTCACGGCTTTGTCTTCTCCTCAAGCATCGAACGGATTGCGAGTTCCAGTTGCTCCACTCGCTGCCGCATGTTCTCCATGTCCTGTCCCTGTGGGTCTGGCATCTGCCCATGTTGCAAGTCGTCGGCGATCTGCCCCCGCGTCCTTACGATCCGCCCCGGTATCCCCACCACCGTCGAATCCCCCGGCACCGAATGCACCACCACGCTGCCCGCTCCAACCTTCACGTTGTTCCCTAATGTAATGTTGCCCAAAACCTTTGCTCCTGTTCCCACCACCACGTGATTGCCCAGCGTTGGATGTCGTTTGCCCCGATCCTTTCCCGTGCCTCCCAGGGTCACGCCCTGATAAAGAATCACATCGTCTCCGATGATCGCCGTCTCCCCAATCACCACGCCCATTCCGTGGTCGATAAAAAAGCGCCGTCCGATCGTCGCTCCCGGATGAATCTCGATTCCCGTCATCCCTCGCGCCATCTGCGACAGGATTCGCGCCAGGAGCTTGAGGTTCCAACCGTAAAGCGTGTGCGCCACCCGATGCAACAGCGTCGCATGCAACCCGGGATAACACAGTAGTACCTCGATGACGCTCCGCGCCGCCGGGTCTTCCCGGAAGATCGTCGCCACCTGTTCCCGAATCGTGCGCAGCATATTCTCTACGATGCTACCCAATCTCGATCCGTTGAACTTTCAGCTTGCGCATTGCCGTGTTTTTGTTATTCTGAGGTCATGCCGGAAGGGTACGCCCCGATCTTTTTCCTTCTGGTGATCGCAATCGCGTTTCCCGTCATCGCGCTGATTGCCGCCCGCCTCCTTCGTCCATCCATTCCCAATCAGGCCAAGTCTGAGGTCTATGAATGCGGTATCGAAGTGGAGGGTAGTTCCCGCGCCCGAATCACAGTTCGCTTTTACATCATTGCGATCCTTTTCGTGATCTTCGATGTGGAAACGATCTTCTTATTTCCCTGGGCCGTCCGTTACAGACAACTGGGCTGGTTTGGGGTCGCGGAGGTGACATTATTTCTTTCAATCCTGATCGCCGGTTATATCTGGGCTCGCAGGAAGGGTGCACTCGACTGGGTGTAACTTCAACCGGCTGCAAAAGAGCTCGCAAGACATACAGCAAATTGTTTCTGGGGTTGGCTTTACTGCCGCTCTACTGGGCCCAGCCCGTATACGGTCAGGCGCGCCTGCGTCTGAGCGACACGGCTATCGGCCCAATATCCATCGCCATCGGTGCCAATGGTGCCAATCAGTCCATCGAAGCCTATAACGCCGGCAACGGCGCACTGGCCTTGACTCTCACCTCCAACGCCACCTGGCTAAGTGCCTCTGTCGCCTCGGTCCGGCCTTGTCAAATCGTAGTCCAGCAAACGAACTGTACTCCGATTACGCTCACTCTAGCCACCGCTACTTTGGCCAAAGGTTCCTACACTGGCACCGTCACGGCCCGCGACCCCAACGCTGTCGACGCCCCTCAGACGATCACCGTCACCGTCCAAATCGGCGGCGGAGTGCCGGATACGGCTTTCCTCTACGTTCCAACCAACGGTGGCTCCGACAGCATCGCTTTCGCCACCAACAGCGTGCTGGTCACCAACGTCAACACACAGTCCGGCGGCGGATGGCTCTCCATCGCCTATGAAGGTGCTGGGAGTTTTAAGTTCGTCCAGCCTTACCGCATCAATGGGCGTCAACAGCCGGGCCAACCCGAAGGCACCTACAACGGCACCGTCCAACTGGGCGGCTCGCAATTCGCTGGCGACAATAAGATCGTCCAGGTTCGCCTCGTCGTCACCTCCCAGCCCATCGCCTTCTCTGGTCCGGACAAAATTAGCGTGAAGCTCGGCCAGAACTCCGCCCCCAGCGTCGTCAATATCGGTGTCGGCAACCGCGGCCTCGGAGCACTCACCGTCGGCGCCTCCTCTGTCACGATGCAAAATGGCGCGGGCTGGCTCAGCGCCGTTCCGGCTGTAGGCTTTCAGGGCTCCACCGTCACCCTCACTCCGGGTTCGCTCGCCGTCGGTACCTACCGCGGTACGCTCAACATCGCCACCAACTCCATCAACGCGCCCTCTCTGGCCGTTCCGGTTGAAATGGAAATCGTTGCCAATCCCCTGCCAAACGTGTTCTACAGCGGCATCGTGAACAATTCGACCGTCCCCGCTGGCGGATCTCTCGGTGTCGGCGCCATCGCCTCCGTCTATGGCGAGTTCTTCACCGACGGTCTCTACTTCTATAAGGACCTTCCGCCCACCTCGCTTGGCGGTGCCCGCGTCCTGGTGAATGGAGTGGCCGCGCCCATCTACTTTGCCTCTCCCGGCCAAATCAACTTCCAAATTCCGTACAACACGCTTGGCGGCGACGCCATCGTGCAGGTGGAACGTAATGGTGCCGTCGGCAATCGAGCCACCGCCAACATCGTGCCCGCCTCGGGCCGAATCCTTGTCTGGGGTGGGCTCAAGTACGGCATCATCGTCAATAGCGACGGCACCCTTCCGATGCCCTCCAACATCGTCATCGGTAACTTCGCCTCCAAGCCCGCCAAGGCCGGAGATGTTCTTGTCATCTACGCCATCGGTTTCGGCCAAACTACGCCAGCCGTGCAAAGCGGCGCGCTGGCACCCTCCAGCCCATTGGCTCAGCTCAATAACGTTCTGGTCCGCTTCGGCGTGCCGGGGCTCTTCGATAGCTCGATCGCTGTAGCCGCGCAGTTCGCCGGACTCACCCCGGGTTTCGCCGGACTCTACCAGATCAATGTCCAGGTTCCGCAGGGCGTCCCCACGCTCGACGATTACGACCTGACCATTGAGTACAACAATCAACCCTCCAATCGGGTGAAAATCGCCACCCGGCAATAGTCTCTTGACCCGACGCTCGCTGTGACACGGCGCGCGCGCCCCTCCCCATGGAGCTCGCGCGCCGTTTGTTCTTCCGACATCGCGGTCTTGCGCTAAAGTAGCAATTTGACCGAACGCCTCTACTACCACGACGCTTATTTATTGGACTTCCAGGCCCAAGTCCAAACTTGCTCCCCCGACGGCCTCCGCCTCATCCTCGACCGCACCGCCTTCTACCCCACCTCCGGCGGGCAACCCCACGATCTGGGCACCCTCGGCGACCACTGCGTCGTCGACGTCATCGACGAGGGCGATGAAATCGTCCATCTTCTCGATTCCCCGTGGCCCTCTTCGACTACCTCCGCCCGCGGCCTCATCGATGTCCCCCGCCGTCTCGACCATATGCGCCAGCACACCGCCCAACATCTACTCAGTGCGGTGATGGCCGAAGACTTCGGCCTGGCCACGGTCAGCTTTCATCTCGGTGCTGCGGCCTCAACGGTCGATGTCGAACCGGCCGCCGTCTCGCCAGCAACCCTTCTTCAGATTGAGCGCCGGGTGAATGAACGGCTTCGCGAGAATCTTTCCATCAACGTCTCCTATGAGAGTGCAGCCGACGCCCAAGGCCTCCGCAAAGAGAGTGGTCGGCAAGGAATGCTGCGAATCGTATCGATCGCCAGTCTCGATCGCAGTGCTTGCGGCGGCACTCACCTCCGCCACACCGGTGAAATTGGCATGATTCTCCTTGGCGGAACGGAAAAAGTACGCCAAGCTCTGCGGATGGAATTCGTCGCGGGCGACCGCGTGCTGCCCCGCATCCGTCAGTCGATGCAAGCGGAAGCGGAACTCCGGGCCCGCCTTGCCGATACCGACAAATCACGTAAAAAGCTAACGATCGAGCTTGCCGAGGCTTCTGGCCAACTCCGCTTTGCTGCGGCTCAACCGGACGCTCAAGGCCGTGTGTTGTGGCGCGAAGAATTCCCTGAACTGGATGACGCCTTGCGCGCCGGGGTAGCCGCCTTCGTAGCCAATCCCGGTGCCGTCGCCGTGCTCACTGGCCGCTCTGGTGCGGCTGTCTTGTTCGCCGCCCATCCAAGCCTCGGCATCGATTGCGGCAAGTGCCTCAAGCCGCTTCTCGACGCGGCTGGCGGGCGCGGTGGCGGATCTCCGCGCATGGCCCAAGGCGGCCTTCCCGAGGCGGCAATGCTCTCCGCCCTCGTCGATCAATTACTCGCCTAAAGCAGCGGGACCATCGCTGTCAGCACGATCCCGCCGACCAACAGTAAAGCCGTAATCGCCGACAGTCGCTTCACTCCGCCATCCCCATCGGCGAATTCTCTCCAGACCGTCATGCCCCAAAACAGGCTCAACACTCCGGCCCCATATCCAAACGCCCTGGCAATCGATGGATCCACCTTTGCCTCCCCCTGCGCCGCGATCGCGACCAGCAGCCCACAAGCCCCCGCCATCCACAGCATCCCGCCCACTAGGCCCAACCCGTGCTGTCCTAGGTTCCCGGTGAAGTAGGCGAATACAGAGATCGGCGCTCCCTTTACCGGTAGATTCATGAAGTACAGGTTGTACACGAAGGTGCTCAAGAACATCCCGATCGAAAAAATCACCATTTCGGCAAACGGATTGCTAAGTCCCAATTCGCCCTCCATCGAAATGCTGAGAATCGGATAAAACAAACCCAGCAGAAATCCGGCGGGAATCGCAATCCACACCCCGCGCAAAGCCCCCGGTCCTTTTACTTCATCCACGCGTTTCTTTTTTGCCGGCACTGCGGCGTCGACGGCGGGCTCCTCTAGCAGCTTCGCCGCAGCCGCCAGTCGGCTCCGAACACCCTCAAGCTTCCCTTTCGCCAGCGCAACCGTCACCCCCGAGACCAGCACCAGAACGCATCCTCCCGCCAGCGCCGCAACGCTGCCCTTCTGCGCTCCAACGTATTGCCAGATCTCACCCACAATCAGCGCCAAGCCCATCACGATTGGCGCGGCCACCGCCATGCCCGCTAAATCTACCGACGCCACAAACAACATCAGCGCTAGATTCACCACGCACCCGGCCGCAAACGCATAGATCATCTGTGTCTTGGCTGACAGCAAATAGTTATCCTGGGCCGATATCTCCGAACCCATTGACCCGACGGTAAATGCCCCAAGCACTGCTAGCAGCAGTGCGCCCAAGGCGAAATCGATGGAGTAAACCTCAAAGCGCCAGCGGCTTTTCTTCAAGGTAATGGCCCACGAACCCCAACACAGCGTGGCAAAGATCAGAATCGCAATTGTAACGGCGTAAGTCGTGGGTAGCAGCATAGATTTTTAGATGACCAAAAGCTTAAAGCTAACACAGGTGGGCGGTCGAAACTAACGCGCCGTCTCCGGTGCCGCGGCTTCCTTGCGTGTTCGCACTTCACGCACTGCGTAGATCCGCCTTCCCTGGCTCTCAAAATAAGTGCGCATCAACATCTCACCCAAAATTCCCGTCGAGAACATCATGATCCCAGCCAGCAGCAGCAGCGCCCCAGCAACCATTAGCGGTCCGTGGTCCAGTACAATCTCGTAACCCATCAATTTATAGATCAACAAATAGAACATGATCGCGCCGCCCATTAAAGTCCCAGCCAAACCCAAAGTCCCAAAAAAATGCATCGGGCGTGTGAAGTAGGTCAGCAGAAATTTGATCGTCATGATGTCGTACAACACCCGGAAAGTCCGTCCCAATCCATAGTGCGAATCCCCCGCCGCCCGCGGCGTGTTCTTGATCGGCACTTCCACCACCCGTGCCCCATACAGCTTCGCCAGCGCCGGAATGAAGCGGTGCAACTCGCCGTAAAGATTGATGTCCTTCAAAATCTCGGCGCGGTAAGCCTTAAAGGTCGTACCAAAGTCGTGCAGCTCAATGCCCGATGCCTTCGCCATCAACCAGTTTGCGATCCGCGACGGAATCTTCCGTGTGATCGTGTTGTCGATTCGATTCTTGCGCCAGCCCGAGGCGATGTCCCACCCCTGCTCCACCTTCTCGAGCAACGCCGGAATGTCCTCCGGGTCATGTTGTAAATCTCCGTCCATCGAGATAATCACTTCGCCCTGCGCCTCGTCAAAACCAGCCTGCAACGCTGGGGTTTGCCCAAAGTTCCGCCGCAGCCGGATCACCTTCAGCCTCTGGTCCGTCTCCACCAGATTTGCCAGCAAATCGAAGCTCCTGTCGGTCGATGCGTCATCGACAAACAGAATCTCGTACGGCCGCTGCAACCGTTCCATCACGGCGGTGAGTCGGTCGTACAAAGGAAGGATGGATGGTTCCTCGTTATGGATGGGGACAACGATCGAGATCATGAGATAGTGGGTCTTACTTTAGTCTAGCTGAGGGGGAGACCGTGGGTCGAATTCCCAAACGCGTCTGGGGCCTAAGCCTCGTCGTTGTCATCTATTTACTGATCGCCTATGGCGTGCCAAAGCCGGACGCCGTCAAGCCCGAAGGCTGGCGCCTCTTCTCGCTTTTCACCGCCACCGTTGCCGGCCTGATCTTCCAGCCGATTGCTGGCGGCGCTCTCGTGCTGATCGCCGTCGTCTTCGCCAGCGTCCTCGGCGGCCTCACCATCAAACAGGCCCTCGACGGCTACTCCGACCCCACCAACTGGATGGTCCTGGCCGCCTTCTTCATTTCCCGCTCGCTCATCAACACCGGCCTGGCCCGCCGCATCGCTCTGTTTTTTGTTCGCAGCTTCGGCCAAACCTCCCTCGGCGTCAGCTACGCCCTCTGCTTCTCCGACATGGCGCTGGCCACGATCATCCCCTCCAACGGTGCCCGCAGCGGCGGAGTGATTCTCCCCATCGTCCGCAGCGTCGCTGAACTCTATGGCTCCAAGCCCGGCGCCACGGCGGGCGTCATCGGTGCCTTCCTGATGACCAGCGTCTACCAAGGCGTCTGCATCACCTCGGCGATGTTCTTGACGGGCCAAGCCTCCAACCCCCTCGCGGCGCAACTTGCGGCGAAAGCGGCGAACATCCAAATCGACTGGTTCGGCTGGTTCCGCGCCGGCCTCGCTCCGGGTCTGGTCAGCATCTTCACGGTCCCCTGGATCGTCAGTAAAATCTACAAGCCAGAGGTCACCCGCACCCCCGAAGCCGCCCAGTTTGCCCGCACGGAGCTGTCCAATATGGGCCGTCTCGGCAAGAACGAGTGGATCCTCACGGCCGTCTTCGTCGGCGTCTGCGGCGGCTGGGCAACCTCCAGCATCCATCACCTCGATGTCGCGGTGCCCGCCCTCTTCGGCGCCATCGCGCTGCTCGTAACGGGAGTCCTCACCTGGGACGACGTCAAGAAGGAAGAAGCCGCCTGGGACATGTTCATCTGGTACGGCGGCCTGCTCAATCTGGCCAAAGCCCTCAACGCGACCGGCATCCCAACCGAATTCGCCAAAGCCGTTGGCGGAGCGCTTAACGGTCTCGATTGGTATCCGCTCATGATGATCGCGCTGATGGTCTACTTCTTCGCCCATTACGCCTTCGCCAGCATCACGGCGCACTTGCTGGCGATGTTCCCCGCCTTCGTGGCGGTGATCATGGCGGCTGGCGCGCCCCCTGGCCTGACGGTCTTCGCCTTCGCCATGTTCGCCAACCTCTCGGCGGGCCTAACCAATTACGGCACCACGCCCTCGCCGATGTTCTTCGCTCAAGGTTACGTCGACATGAAAAGCTGGTGGCGAGTGGGCGCGGTATGTGCCGGGCTCAACATCGCCATCTGGTCTACGGTCGGCTTCGCCTGGTGGAAATTCCTCGGCATTTGGTAGCGCTACATCAACGACACATCATTGTGGCGCGGTCGATGCTTCAGCTCACTGCTCTTCATCCTTCGAGCCCAAGTCGATCCTGGCCCGTACCGAGTGTGCGCGGGCTCCGATCGCTCGGACGGAGATCTCATCCCGCGAGACCTGCAAAAATTCAACGCCGTTCAGCGGACCATTTACATCCATCAAGCGCTCAACGCCGGCGAAATTGAGTGTAGACGCTCGCCCGCTCGCCGTCGTAATCCCATGCCGCTTCAGCGCCAACGGGTTGATCCAAGCGTGGGCGATAATCACCCGGTCCCCGACGCGGTATTCCAACACATAAGATCGACTCTGGTCACCGCTGAAAGCTTTACGAATCCCTGTCTGCCCAAGTATCTTGGGCTCCAAATTTAAAACTTCATATTCAAAGCTCGCGTTTGTCATCAGGTGCACGATTTTGAAACGTCCGGAGCGCGACGCTCCAAAGTTCAAGTTTCCCGAATTGTCCAGGCCAGCCGCCTCGGCACCTGGATCCTCAGCCGCCCGAAAGCGCTTCTCGCCGTGAGCTGGAATGACGATTTCCGGAATCGGATCTTCAACCGACAAGCCCCCCGCAGTGCCTGTATTCGGTGCAATTGCCATCCACTCACCGTCTTCGAATCGATATTGGTCCAAGATTCCCCATGTACTGTGGAATGGATGGATCGTATGGACGGGCTCTTTTGTAGGATTTACTAACGCGAACGAACACCCGGCCCTTTCTCCCATCAGGTAAAGCCGATTTGGACACTCCAGTGATACAGATAGCGACTTTAGATTCTGAACCAGAACGAATGCCCGCTTAACTCGTGCGTCATGGATGGCGTTAGAAATCTGAACTTGTTGGCATAGTAGGCAAGGAACTACGCAGAATATTGATGCGAGAAAATTGAGCATGTATAACCGTTCTTTCTTCATTGACTTGACCACACTTTCAGCGCGGCAAGACTGTTACCGCTGAATGCCCACGACGAATAATCGGTCCCCGTCAGTTTTAGTGACCAGCCCATGATGTCCAGCGTCTGGGCACCCGGACCACTATACGGTTGGGTCTGCGCGAGCAGGCTAGAGGTGGCTCCGCCAGTAGGTACATTACTGTTTGCCTTGATCGCCACGCTCGCGTCCGGCGTTGGCGCTAAACCCCCGGTCGCTGTGTTTGGTGGTGGGAACCAAACAGGTGCTCCGATTGTCAGCCCTTGCAGACGGTACACGGGATACAGGTAATCCTCGAATTTTGTTACTGCAACGCCCCCCTCCAATGCAGAATATGACTTTGTCCAATAATATACAGTGTCTTCCCGGCCTGATCGTGGGTCCACTAAATACTCAGTTATTGGCATCCCGGCAACGGTGGCTCTTAGGTTGTTTTCGTTGATCGCCCCCTGATACTCGAGGATACTCCGCGTCGGATGAGAACAGTCCAGCTTGTGCCCGGTCTCATGTGCCACCGTGCGGGCCAGATAAACCGCAGGAGGAAAACTATTCAGGTTCGCGCACGCCCCAATTTGCGTGACGTCGAGGAGAATAGGAATACCGTCACTGCCGAACGTCTGGGCGTTTCCTAGGACGCCGCTCCTTCTTACAGGACCACTGCAAGATGCATTTAGATCCCGGTGCTGGAATACGACCGCGAAATTCTGGCGGCTCCCGAATGCCCTTGAATTTTGATTGAAGACGTCCACTTGCTGAACATCGTAAGCCGTTTTGCCATTCGAATTTGCTTGCAGCGCATTAACCGGCCTAACTTTGAGAACCGTCGTCGACTGAGGCCCCAAAATTGCCCGCACAGCCGTGTGAATGCAGTCTTCCGAATATCCTCCTCCGCTGCAATTGCTCTTACTTACTTTAGACCAGTAAAACAGATCCAACGCATCGCGCGGGTCCGTGCGGCTCCAGATCGTGCTCGTCAGCTTGTCCGGATCTAAGTGATGAAATCCCCGGTACTCGTCGTGGGCGCTCAAGCCGTCTCCTCTTCCGCCAACGTCGTTGTCCTCGGAAGCTGAACTAACGCCATATTGCAGATCCCAGCTATCAGCAATCCCATTTCCATTTTGATCAATTGGCAAACTTGCAAATTGAGTCCCATTCGGGACTGCAAAGTTCGGAGGCGCGTCCGAGGGTTTCAGGATCGTCGCCTCGATCGTCATGTTTAAGCCATCAAGAGCGATACTGCATTTCAATTTTCCTGTTCCCCCGAAGTCCAGAGATTTAACCGTAACCGCAAGGCTCCGGACGCTTCCTGCACTTATCGCCTCTTGGCCTGTCCCACTTGAGCCAATGCTGTAGATGTCAGGTTTAGCCTGGAATTCATAGTCCGGACCCGCGTCGGCACCGAAATTCGTCGAAATTCCGGCTAAGGAGCTACGGTCATAAAGAGTGCACTTGATGACTCCCTTCGGGACGCGACTGTCGTCTCCCGTGGCGCTTCCGCCGGGAATCCGTGGATGGAAATTTACTCTGCACGCGCCAGCGTCCGGTGCGGCGCACTTCGCGGCTGCGTCCTGGGATGCCAGTGGCAAAAACGCCCATGGCGATTCATTCATCACAAACTGAAAGTCATACATTAAACTTCCGCTTATGCTGCTGGGGTCCAAGAACCCGGATTCTCCCGTCACTCCGAAGTCAACGCGGAGCAGTCTTGAGGGCGGAGCGCCGCCTGTAAGTCCACTTACATCGAGCAGCAGCGTTCGGGACAACTCATAGCAGGTGACTCCGTTCTCCATCGCCCCGATGCATTCAATGGACTGCCCGAAAAGTTCTGCGCTCAACACCCCGGAAATCTTGTCAACCGAACTCCCGCCAATGGTTGTCTCCAGTAGATATTGAATCGGGGCGCCAGGGTCAGACGCGCGATGCCTCCAATTTATGCTGTACTTCAAATACATAAGTTTCCGGCCCTTGGGCACCGTCGCCGTCGCGCAGCCCTGTTGACCGAGATTTTCATCCCCTGCTCCCGCAGAAAACTCAATGAAGGATGATGCCGCTGGTGCGGACTCGCATGTCTGACTCAATATGGGCAAAGCTGCGATAAGTAACCAAATTGTAAAAAACAGAATTTCTGAATCATTGAATTGTTCGTAACTCTGACGTATGGACCGTATTTTGTCAATGGGTTTCGCCGGTTGAACGGCGAAACCCTCAACGGAAAGTTCAGTTAAGCTGAAAATTCCGGCTTACTGCCCCAATGCCGCCAGCGGAATCGTCGCGTGCTTCACCTTCATCCTCTTCCAGGTCCAAGTGGCATGCAAATTCCCATCCGCGGCCTGAATGATTGCCGGATACGAATACTCCCCCGCCTCGCTCTCCAACACCATCGGCTCGCTCCACTTATCCCCATCTTTACTTACCGCAATGTTTAACGGGCTCCGCCCTTTCGCCGTATGGTTATAAATCAGCACAATCCTTCCATCCTTCAACGCCACCGCGTCAATCCCGCTATTCGGGTTCGGTAAGTTGGTGATCTTCGCACTCGACCAAGTCTTCCCTCCGTCCTTCGAGTCCGAGTAAGTGATAAAACCAATCCGCTCCGTCGACCGCATATACATCCGCAACCCCCGCCCAATCGGCACCACCGCTGGCTGAATGATTCCCCGCGCCTGCGCCGGATACACCACCGGCCCATGCTTCGTCCAGCTCTGCGCGTTGTCGGTCGATCGCTCCACCCACACCGTCCAGGCCCAATCGCTTTCCACGCTCACGCCCGACACCACCGTCCCATCCGGCATCACATAGGGCTTGTTCTTAATCGGCCCGTACAGCCCCGCCGGCAGATACTCCTTCTCGCTCCAGGTCCGACCCCCGTCCAGCGACGACATCTTCGCCCCATTCCACGTCTTCGGGCTCAACCCGTGCTTATAGAACAACCAAAGCTTCTTATCCTTAGTCATAAACAACACCGGGTTGTAAGTCGATTGATTCGTCTCCCGCGCCAACTCCACCGGCGCGCCCCAAACCCCCTCC
>JANXUM010000147.1 GCA_025356215.1 Bryobacter sp.
ATTCTCGATCAGCAGAATGTCGTTCTTGAATGCTTCGATCGGGCGCAGATGCGGCGTAAGCTCAAAGCTCTCGCCATCCCCGGGCGGCGTCCAATGGTCCGGCCTCACCCCGTTCGGCATAAAAATAAACGCCGATCGCAGAGGCGGTTCCTTTAAGTTCTCCTGCGCCTTGGCAAACGATTCCAACCACGGCAAAGACATCGCGGCGCCCGCGCCGCGCAACATCATTCTTCGGGAGATCATAGACGCCATAGATGCCCCTAGCCTATCAAAATTACTTGTTTCCCATCAGCTTCGGACGCTCCCGCTTGGGTGCCCCACTCACCGCAGGCGCCGCCGCCGCCCCCTCCTGATAATTCCGAAACGCGGTACTCAGTACAATCTCCCGCACCAGCATCCGCGCGTTGTAATTCTCCCGCCCCAATTTGTCCACCAGCCGTTGCACGGTGCATTGGTCCCCGTCCTGCATCGGCCGTCCCAACGCAAAGCCCATCATCTTACTGGTCAAGTGCCGCAAGAACTCGTCCTTACGCTTCACCAACACCTCGCGCAATTCCACCGGGCCATTAAACTTCTCCCCCGACGGCAGCGCGCCACTAACGTCAAGCGCCTGACCGTTTGCATCCTTCTCCCGCCAACGTCCCATCCAATCGAAATTCTCAAGGCTGTATCCAATCGGGTCCATCAAGTTATGGCAACTGGAGCAACTGGCATTAGCCCGATGCTTCGCCAGAATCTCCCTCATCGCCAAACCCTTATCGCTCTTCGCCGCCGCCTCCAGTGTCGGAATATCGGGCGGCGGCGGCGGCACCGGTGTTCCCAACAGCGTATCCAGCACCCACGCCCCACGCAGCACCGGGCTGCCCATCTTATAGTGCGACGTCATCGCCAGCACGCTCGCCATCCCCAGCACTCCGGCGCGCCGATTGTCCGGCCACTCTACCCGCTGGAAAGACTCGCTCAACGCCGTCTTCACCGTTTTCTCCACTTCGTAAAACTTAGCCAGCCGCGCGGTCATAAAAGTGTAATTGCCATTGAGTAACTCAAGCAAGCTCCGCCCGCCGCTCAGGATGGAATGAAAGAACATCACCGGTTCTTCGCGTAAGTCTGCGGCCACCTCCGGCGTATAGTAAGACTGCAACTCGGTCAACAGCGGCACCACCCGCCCGCCCACCTCTTGGCTTCCCAGCCACTGCCCCACAAACGCGCTGGCAAAGCCACGCGATCGAGGGTCGTCAATCATCCGCTCCACCTGCGCGGTCAACACCCCCGCGTCCTGTAACTTACCCTCTCCGGCCAATCGCAACAACTCCTCATCGGGTGCCGTTGACCACAAAAAGTACGACAACCGCGAAGCCATGTCAAACTGCCCCACAGGCTGAATCCCCTTCGCCCCCTTCAACTCCTCCACCCGAAACAAGAACCGCGGCGACACCAATACGGCCTTCAGCGCCAGCTTGATCGATTCTTCATAAGGCCCGCCACCCTCGGCGGCGCGATTGAAAATGGCATAAAAGCGATCCACATCGGCTTTCTCGACTGGCCCGCGATAAGCCCGGCCCAAAAACTTTTCCAGCAACCGGCGAGCCGAAACATGCGGGTCCAATGGAGCCTGCCCCGCCTCCATGCCAAACAGCGCGTAGTGCAACTGGCGCTTTTCCAGGCTTGGCAACTCAGGCCTCTGCTCAACGGTAAAAGCCGAAAAAGGCATCGCATGATCGGGTGTCGAAACCGTAAACCGGTGCACACCGCGTTCTAGCGTCGGCGTGTAAGCCCGTGCCGTCTGGCCGCCAGCGGCGTCGCGATTGAACTTAACCACCGCAGCCGGTCCCCCATCTACGCTCACTAGAACATCGACGGCCCGATCCTTCGGATAAGCCATCAACAGCCGCACGTTGTAAGCCCCGCTCACAAACAGCTTCACCTCAAAGCTCATCTCCTCACCCACGCCCAACCCATGAGCGGGCAAAGTCTTCGAGAAGGTCGGCGTATAGATCACCCGGTCCAGAGTCTTCTGCGCGGCGTCCATGTAACGCTCCAGCATCATCGGCGGCAGATACAAGGTCTCCCCGTTGGTGTCAAAGCCCGCTCCGCCAGACTCATCGGCCGGAAACAAATCCCCCACGTTCATCTCAACGCCCAGCAGATCACGAATTGTATTGTGATACTCGCGCCGGTTCAATCGGCGAGGCGGAACATAGCCCGCATATTCACCCAAGCTACAAGCCGTCTCACGAAGCCGCTTCTCCACCCAGTCGGCAACGCGTAGCCTGTCGCCTTCGCTCAACTTCGAAGCCCCACCCGGAGGCATGGTGCGATTGCGAAGCTGCGTGGCGACATCGCGCCAAAGCATCCGCTTCGGCTCCATGTCTTTTACGGTCTCGGCCTTCAGAAAATCAATCCGGCTCTTGGGGTTGGCGGGATTATGGCAAGTCCCGCAGTTCTGCCGCAAAACCGGACGGATAGACGTCGTAAACTCGTCCGCCCCAAACAGGGCGGTTCCGAGCAAGAAAACTGCAAAGCGCATCCCACCATCTAATCACTAATGGCGGCAATTCGGTCGCCCGGTCTTGGCCTGCCTCAGAAGCTGATCTTCGCGCCTAGCTGTATCTGCCGTGGCCCCACCGACGAGTAGGTAAATCCTTGAGTTAGCGTCGTCACCCCAAACAACGCACTGGTTGCCGTTGTGTTCGGCGCCCCAAAGGTCGGCTGGTTCGTCGCGTTGTTGGCGTCCATGCGAAGCTCGAACCGCGCTTTCTCGTAGATTCTGAAACTCTTGAAAAACGACAGGCTCACTTCCGGAACGGAGCGGTTGCGGAAACCATTCCATTGAGGAATCGGCGCTGTATTTAGCGTGAACGGCTTCTGGATGATCCAAGCTTCAGGCTCATTTGGGCTCGCGCAGTTTTGTCTCTGGTTTGTATTCTGGTTGAAGGTGCAAGTATTGAACCAGCGCGTGAACGTCCGCTGTGAAAGCGTTGGATCAACTCCCGTGGTGTAAGCCCCGCTCACGCCCAGCAGGCCTCCGGAAATCCACTGCGTATAGCCGGAAACTTGCCAGCCATTGAGTACGGTCTTAATCAATCGGTTGTTGCGCCGGAACAGGTTCTCCGTATAAGTGAACACTAAGTTGATCGTTCGCGGAGGCAGGCCTCCGTCACGCTCGATAAATTGTCCGGGTGCGTCCAGGCCATTGTTCAAATAACTTGCAAACGTTGAATTGCGCCCAAAAGTCCCGTTGAACAACACGGACAAACCTTGCGATAGACGCTTCTCAAACTGGAATACGATCGAATTGTATCTGCTGGTCCCCAGCGACATATTCGATTCCGTTACGCCCGTAAACTGCCGGTAAGGCAATAGCGACTGCTGCAAGGTAATCGTCGCCCCATTCAGGCCGGTCCCCGGCAGCAGGCCCGCATACGGATTCGCAACATTCGTGCTGGTCAGCGCCGCGCCATACTGCTGATACTGCGCCGTCGTCACCGAGTTCCGGTTGTACGAGGTCGGCAACGCCCGACCAAAGCGTCCGTTGTAGGACACCTCAATTACAGAGCGAAACGGCAGTTGATACTGCACGCCCACGGACACCGTATGGCTGTAAGGCATCACACGCGTCGGCGAAATGAAGGAAACCCCCTGGCCTGCGTTCGTCAACAGACCCAAAGAATTTCCGGGTGGGGCAAGAATCCCGGTCGGGAACGGGTTCGACAGCATACCGCAACTATTTCCCGTACAGCCGGGCGTCGTGAGCGGGATGATACCCGCGCCCGAAACTGTCGTGGCCGGCGCCGTCGTATAGCTAAATCCCGTCGTCGGAGGAATGTCGGCCGTCGGGGCATACGTGATCCCCCACCCGCCGCGCACCACCATCTTCTCCATCGCCTGATACGCCAAGCCCAAGCGCGGAGCAAAGTTATTCAGATCACGCTTGTAAGCCAGCCGGTCAGACGAGCTTGCAAACAGCAGGCCACCCGTAACATTCGGTCCGCCGACGGATCCCAGGCGAGAAACCGTAGATGTGTCAAAGCCGCGCACCGCCTGATCGAAGCGGTCCGAAATGGGGGACTCATATTCCCATCGCGCGCCAAGATTCAATGTCAGCCTCCGCGCAATCCGCCAATCGTCCTGCACAAAAGCCGTCACATAGTGCTGCCCCTGCGCGGGGAAGGAATTAAATCCGCTGCCAACGGCGCTTGGGTTACCCAAGAGAAAGCTTGCCAGCGAATCGCCGGATTGTGCATTGGCCACTAATGGATTTGCTTGCGTAAGTCCCGCCGTCGCGTTGATCGTGAACGACGCCGGCGGGCTGGATTGATTGTTTAACAGATCGCGAAATTCACCGCCAAACTTCAAGCTGTGCTTGCCCCAGGTCTTGCTCAGCGTGTCTCCCAGCGCAAAATTGTTGCTGTAGTTCAGCGTATTGTTGCCGCCGCCAAGTGTGAAGTAATTCGCAACCGCAATTTGCGGAAACGCTACGGTCTGCAACTGTTTGGTGAGCGACGCGGGGAACCCGATCTTGGCCGGGTCGTAACCGAGTGCGTAGTACGAAATGCCAAATACGTGCCGGTTCCAACTAACCCTCGCGCTGTTCACCAACGATGGCGTCACCACGGAAGTCAAGTTCAACCCAATCGATATGTTGCCCCGATAATGCGAAAACGAGTTCGAGGCATAGTCGGTTCCCTGTGCCTGGAAGGCCGGCAACCCGGCGCCGCCCCCGTTGGACTGTCCACGCAAATCGCGCAAAAAGGTGAGAAACATGGTCTGCTTCTCCGTCACCTTGTGATCGAACCGGAACACCTGAGAATTAAATGGCTCGTGATCGTAGTTCGGATAAACGCCAACGTTCGGCTGCGTCCTGGCCGCAATCTGAGTGGGAGCCAGGTAAAGCTTTGCAATGTTGGCCGCAATCGGGTTGATGCGGCTCGGCGGAATCACGCTCCCAGGAAAAGCGGTCCGCGTAAAGCTCCCATCGGCGTTCTGTACCGTCGTCGTGGGATCGTAAATCGCAATCGCCGCCCCGCTCGTACCGGATACATACGTTTTCGAAAAATCGCCCGCGCGCTCAAGCGCCGTCGGTGATGTCAACGTGTTTCCCGTCGGCCGGCTGTCCCGGTAGATGTCGTGTGCATAAGTGAAAAAGGTCCTGTTCTTACCGTCGTATAATTTCGGAATCCGCACCGGGCCGTCGAACTCGATCCCAGGCTCATTCATCCGAAACGACGAATTGGGCGCATTGGTGGCATTGGCTTCGAACGTGTTCGCGTTCAACGCAGGGTTGCGCGTCAGCCAGCTCACCGATCCGTGGTACTGATTGGTTCCGCTCTTGATCGAAAGGCTGATCACTCCGCCCCCAGTCCGGCCCAGTTCCGCGTCAAACACGTTCGTGATGATTTTCACTTCGCTCACTGCGTCCGGTGGCGGGGAGATCGTGTTGGCCGCGCCCGTGGTTTCGCGGTATGTATTGGGCGAACCGTTGACCAAAACCTCATTGTTCGCCCCCCCAAGAATGCTGGTGCCGTTGTCCCCTCCGTCAAAGGGGCGCACGGTGGTTCCACCCGACGCTCCAGCCGTGTAACGAGTAAGTTGGAAGACGTTCTTCGCGTAAGTGGGAACGGCCTCCACTAAGCTGGTGTTGATGGTGCTGCTTCTCGATGACGTGACGTTGTCCAGCAAAGGAGCCTCGGCGCTCACCGAAATGGTTTCCGAGGCGGCTCCCACCTGCAGCCGAAAATCCACTGCCTTCCGATCGGAACTGCGCAGTTCGAGATTCGCCTCGACGGCCATCTTGAATCCCGGCGAACTCACCGACACCGTGTAAATCCCCGGGTTAATCGGCGGGGCCGTATAAATCCCGGCGCCATTGGTTTGCGCAATGGTCACCACGTTCGTCCCTTGATTCTTGATCTCGAGTCTTGCCGCGGGCACAGCCGCACCCTGCGGGTCCGTCACCGTCCCGGTGATCACCGCCCGGGTCTCTTGACCGAACAGCAACGACGAGAAACAAAGCAAGACGGCAAGTCTCCAGCTTGGAGAGGCAGTCGAAATGAGAGACGAAAACAATACCGAAAGCGACGGAGTTCGCACAGCTATACCTCGAATGAATCAGTCTTGGACCCACAATCAGGTCTGCTGAAGCATACGCAATGCGCTGATTGAAGTCAATGTCGCCGCCCGCCGAATCCCCCCACGATCTCTAGTTCCGAGGTCGCATGACTCAGCGCTCGCTCATCTTCGAATCGGCTTGCTGGAAGTTACCTCACCTACAAGCGTTTCCGTGCGCCGGGTCAACCGCCGGCTTCCCGGCTTTGCGCCATTGGCTTGCAGCACATACGCCGTGATGTTTACGATGCTTTCGTCATCGCTGATTCCCGCCTGTTTGAATGAAAACTTCGCCTCCTGAAACCGAGCGATCAGCTCCGCCGCGGTCTTCGATCCCCAGCGCGCCACAAACACAGGACCAGCCAGCGGCGGCACCTTCCCGCCAGATTCAAGAATAAACTTCTGATCCGCCTCTGAGAGGGTACTGAAGACCGGGCTTTCCTCCCGCTTACCCTCGCGCCCCATCAAGGTGACGGTGTGGCACCTCCCGCAAGTTTTCTCATAATCCACTTGCCCCGCCTCGGCTTGCGCCGCCCCAAAGATACCGGTGCCACGAGGCTGCTGTCCGTACGCCTCCTCCATCACCAGCCAAAACGGTAAGATTCGCCAAGCAATCCACGTCCACATGCCTACACTCTAACGAAAAAAGGGGCGCTGTCACAGTTATTTTAAGATTTCTCACGCGCTCTACTTCGCACAAAAGAAGAGACTTACACGCCAACCCCAAAAAGCGGTGGTTCGAATTCGCCTCCTCGATCTGTAACATGACATATCGAAAGGAATCACAACATGTCTACAGAGAATCAGATCGCCGCCAACCGCGCCAACGCGCAGTTATCAACCGGCCCCACCACCACCGAAGGCAAAGCCAAGGTAGCCGCCAACGGCCTCACCCACGGCCTCAACTCCAACCCCGAGACCCTCTTCGCCGCCCACCCCGACCAAGAGGAAGCCTATCGCGCCCTCGCCCAAAAGCTCCGCAAAGATTGCCAGCCGGAAACCGCGATCGAGGACGAAACCTTCCAACTCTACGCCTGGTCCATGTTCCAAACCAAGCGTGCCCAGCACATCGAAATGCTGGGCCAGGACCGCTGGCTGGAAGACCCCGACGACGCCAGAAAATTCTCCCAAATGGAGCGAACGATGAAACTCGGCGCAATGCTGGAGCGCCGCGCCGCCCGCGCCCTCAATGAACTCCGCAAGCTCCAGCGCGACCGCTTCGCCGCCTACGAGGTCTACGCCGAGCACTGCGTCATGGGCAAAGAAGTCAACATCCCCAAGAGCCTCCCCACCGCCGACATCCGCAAAACGGACCTCGGCCACACCAGTCCCAACTACATCGCCCAGTTCCTGCTCTATCAAACCAAAGAAGTTAAGGACACGGCCAAGCAGATGTTGAAGGACGCAAAAACCAAACCCAATCAGCCAACGCAGGCCGGCAACGACAACCCCTTCGCCAACCTCAGCATCGAGGAGTTACTCCGGATTGCAAAAGAAACCGGCCTCAGCAAATAGGAAGGGTCGGATACAAGGGAGGGGACGGACCCGCAGTTTGGGTCCGTCCCCCTTTGGGGTATGCGATTCCAAGCCAGCCCCTACAAGCTCTTTGACAATCGAACCCATCCGCACCCTCACCGACAAGGCGGACGCCCGATCCTCGTCCGCCTTCTTAGTGAACCGTCCGCGTCTTCCGGTTCATATAGTCGGTCAGCAGATACTCGCCCAGCGTCATCGGCGATGTGAAGTAAGCTTTACCCTTACAAAGCTGTGTAACTTGTCGCACAAAGTTCACCAGCGCCGGGTCCGTCGCCAGCATAAAGGTGTTAATCATAATTCCCTGCCGCTTACACCGGCTCACTTCTTCCATCGTCCGGCTGATCACAAGCGGATCTAACCCAAAAGCGTTCTTGTAAACACGACCGTCGTCCAGCGTGAGCGCACTCGGCTTACCGTCCGTGATCATGATAATCTGCTTCATGTCCTTCTTTTCCTGATGCAGAATCCGCTGCGCCAGAATCAGGCCATCCCGCGTGTTCGTATGGTACGGGCCCACCTGCAGCCCCGCCAACTGCCCCATCCTCACTTCTTCAGCGGTATCGTGGAATAACACACAGCGCAAGCTGTCTCCCGGATACTGCGTCTTAATCAACTGCCCCAGCGCCATCGCTACCTTCTTGGCGGGCGTAAAGCGATCTTCCCCGTACAGGATCATGCTGTGGCTGCAATCGAGCAAAAGCACCGTTGCGCAAGAGCTTTGATATTCGCTTTG
>JANXUM010000169.1 GCA_025356215.1 Bryobacter sp.
ATTGGCGCGCCGGAGGGCAGCACTTTGCGGGCTTCGGCCAAGTTTATCGGTGAGGCGCTCATCGTGGCGCGCGGCATTGAAAACTTGAGCGTGCAGCGGGTCAAGTTCGACGGCAACCGCCCCATCCTTGACCGAGTGTTCGAGATCGCGCCCTACGACAAGCGCTTTGCTGAATTTTATCCGCTCAACGGGATCCTCGTCGACAAGTGCGACGGCGTGATCCTGCGCGATCTCGATCTTAAGAACATCGTGAACTTTCCGGTGCTCGTGAGCCGTTCGACTCGCGTTCGCATCCAGACGCTGCGAATCGATTTCTCAGGGTCACGCGACGCCAAAGGCCGCAACAACACCACAGGCGGCATATTGCTGGAGGAAGGCACAGCGGATTTTGAGGTGCGTTTTGTAAAGCTGCGCGGCATCCGGGGCAACGGCATCTGGACGCACTCGCGCTATGAGAGCCCGCGCAATCGCGACGGCTTGATCCAGGAGAACGATGTCAACGGCAGCGCCCGCGACGCCATCCAGGTGGGGCACGCCACCAATGTTCGCGTGCTCAAAAACGTAATGGTCAACATCGGCTATCCGCCCGAGTTGGTGGACGTGGAGCATGGCGGCATCCCCGTGGGCATTGACACGGCGGGCAATGTTGAAGGCAGTTTATACGCCGAAAACCTGATGCAGGAGATCAACGGCAAGTGCATCGATCTCGATGGTTTTCACGATGGCGATGTGCGCGCCAATCGCTGCTTCAATCGCAAGCCCGCCTCCGCTTACCCTCAGGGGCACTTTGGGATTGTGATGAACAACACCAACCCGGACATGCGTAGCGAGGGTGTCCTGATTGAAGAAAACGAATTTGAGGGCATGAAGTTCGGCGGCATCTTCGTCATTGGCACGAAGAACATCGTACGCAAAAATCGGATGCGCTACCTGAATATGGCCAGTTGTACTGAGAGCCACGGCAAGGGCTTTGAATGTTACTTTGGCGCGGATGAGCCCGATCTGTTGCGCAGCGGAATCTATCTGGGCAAGGGCGCGGAGCGGCCCGATCCCGCGACTGACAACGTGATTGAAGACAACCTGATCACGGGATTCAAAATGAAGACGCGCTGCGTGGGATACTCGCCAAAAGTGGACAAGGCGTCCAATCGCGTCGGCGGCAATGTCTGTGTCGACATGGACCCGGAGATGCGAGGGAAGAAGGTCAAATGAGCGACGCCTCCGTCGAGTTGACGATGCGCGAGGACTGGAACCGCCGCGCCAAAGAGGACGCTCATTACTATGTCGCCTTTGGGCGTCACGAGCAGAGCGAAGATGAATTTCTGGGGACGGCGGCGGATGTCTTGCGTGGGTTGCGCGGTGAGATGAAGCGGGGGCTGCCGGGGACCAACCCGAGGGCGCGGCGGGCGTTGGAGATCGGCTGCGGGCCCGGGAGGCTGATCAAGCCGCTGTCCGCAGACTTTGGCGAGATCCACGGCGTCGACGTATCGGACGAAATGATCGCAATCGCCCGACAGCGATTGGCCGGCATCGCACACGCCCATCCGCATGTCGGAAGCGGCGGGGACCTGCGGCAGTTTGCCGACGACAGTTTCGACTTCATTTACAGTTACGCCGTCTTTCAGCACATACCGTCGAAGGACGTGGTGATGTCCTATCTGGCCGACGCCTCGAGGGTTTTGAAGCCCGGCGGGCTGATGCGGTTTCAGGCCAACAACCTGGACGCGGCGCGAACGGCGGCCGAGACTTGGCACGGTTGCTCGATCGAGGCCGATGAGATTCGTAACTTCGCATCGCGCGCTGGACTGCGCCTGCTCGCCTTGGAGGCAATCCGCACTCAATATATGTGGGTGACCTTGCGGAAGCCTTCCGGCATAGCGTCGGAAGCGGCCGGACCCACGCGCATCCGGCGGGTGACGAACAGCGAATCAAGTGAGCCGGTGGCGCCCAATCGTGGACGATACGCCGCCGTGTCCTTGTGGGTTGAGAATCTATCGCCGGACGCCGACTTACTCAACTTACAGCTCGAGATTGGCGGTGCGGCGGCGCGATTCACTTACTTGGGTGCCCCCGAGCCCGATGGGTTGGCCCAGTTGAACGCCGTGCTGCCGGCGGGACTGTCCACGGGCTTGCATCCTCTGCGCCTCCTGCTGCACGGCACCTTGATCGGCGAATCGAAATTCCGCATCATCCCCGCGCCGCCCGCTGTGCCGCGCCTGGTTGAGGCGGTCGACGGAATGGACTACCTATCCGGCACGCGAATTGTAAGTGGATACGTGAAGTTATTCATGGAGGAGTTGTTCGAGCCCGAGACGCTGGTTGCTTCTGTCGAGGGCCAGCCTGCGATTGATTACTCGATCCTCTGTACCGACCCGATGCCTCCGCGCCACGAAATCAATTTCCGGCTTGCGCCCGGCATTGGAGCGGGGCCGAAGATCCTTCGGCTTGAAGCCGGTCGCCGCCTGATCGGCCTGGTGCCGATCGAGGTCGTGCCCCAGCCGGTACCTGAACTGAGGTGAAAATGCGACGTTTCTTTTTGATTCCCCTGATCGCGATGTGCGCCGCCGCCCAGGCTTGGCAGGCGGGCGTGGCGAAGGTCGACATCACCCCGGCCGGACCGATTTGGATGGCGGGCTACGCCGCGCGCACTCGCCCTAGCGACGGCGTCACCCAACCGCTCTATGTCAAGGCGCTTGCGATGGACGACGGCCGCAAGGGCCGCGTCGTAATTGTCTCTTCCGATCTGATTGGCCTGCCGCGCGGCGTTGCCGACGAGGTCGCGATCCTGGCGCTCAAGCAATACGGCCTACAGCGCAGCCAGTTGGTGCTGAATGTTTCGCACACTCACTCGGGTCCAGTGGTGTGGCCGAATCTCTCGGAGATGTATCCGATGAACGCGGAGCAGAAGGCCGTCGTCGAGGCTTTCACCCGCAAGTTGGTTTCACAAATGGCCGATGCCGTGGGCGCGGCGATCGGCAATCTTCAACCCGCCAGCGTCGAGTACGGCATCGGCAGCGCTGGTTTTGCGATGAATCGCCGCATGCCCGACGCGCAAGGCAACATCAAGAATTCGCCCAACCCCAAGGGCCCCGTCGATCACTCCGTACCGGTCTTAAAGGTGCTGTCCGCCGCCGGCAAGACGATTGGCATCCTGTTCAACTATGCCTGCCACAACACAACTTTGACCGGCGAGTTTCACCAATTGAGCGGAGACTACGCCGGTTACGCGCAAGCAGCGCTGGAAAGCCGCTACCCGGGTTCCGTCGCGCTCTTTGTCGCCGGTTGCGGTGGCGACCAGAACCCTTTTCCAAGGAATGCTCTCGAGAACGCCAAGGCACACGGCGCGGCGCTGGGCGACTCCGTGGCGAAGATCGTAGACCAGAAGAACGAAGTGCTGCGGGGCAAGATTCGAAGCGGTTTCCAACTTACTGAAATCCCTTTTCAACCCTTCGGCAAGAATGACTTCGAAGAGGATCTGAAGTCGCCCAACAAGTACGTCGCGGGGCGGGCCAAGAACATGCTCAAGGCCATTGAAGCCCGCACGATCCCGCGATCGCTGCCCTACCCGATCCAAGTCCTGAAACTGGGACAGATGTCAATGGTGACACTCGGCGGCGAAGTTGTCGTCGACTACTGTCTGCGTTTGCGCAAGGAGACGGGCAACGCGAAACTAATGGTGCTGGGTTACTCAAACGATGTGATGTGTTACATTCCGACT
>JANXUM010000408.1 GCA_025356215.1 Bryobacter sp.
AACTGTTTCAGATGGTCGGCGCCCCGGTAACTCTCTGAATAGATTTTGTAGATATCCTCAGTCCCGCTGGGCCGCGCGGCAATCCACCCGCCCTCGGTTACCAGCTTAAGCCCCCCTATCTTGGCGTCGTTGCCTGGAGCATTCGTAAGTATCCCGGTAATCGGCTCGCCGCCCAGGTCACTTACCTGCACATCGCTCGGTTTGAGCGCACTAAGCAGCGCCTTCTGGGCGGCATTCGCCGGGGCCTCGACGCGCTCATAGCTAGGGTCGCCCAGTGTCTCAGTCAACTTTAAGTAAATTTGCGCGGGATCCATGCCCGTGCGGGCCGTCATCTCCGCTGAAAGCAGCGCCGCGATGATGCCGTCCTTATCGGTCGTCCAAACTCCGCCATCGCGCCGCAAGAAGCTCGCCCCCGCGCTCTCCTCGCCGACAAAGCCCAGGGACGAATCGAGTAACCCATCGACAAACCACTTGAATCCCACCGGCACCTCATAAAGTCGCCGCCCAAGCTGTGCCGCAACGCGGTCAATGATACTGCTGCTGACAATGGTCTTGCCGACGGCGGTGCCAGCCCCCCATTGCGGCCGATGCGAGAACAAGTAATGAATGCAAGTGGCCAGATAGTGGTTCGGGGGCAACAAGCCGCCGCTGGCTGTGACGATGCCATGGCGGTCATGATCCGTATCGCAGGCAAACGCAACGGCATACTTGTCCTTGAGGGCGATCAGCTTACGCATCGTGTAAGGAGACGAAGGGTCCATCCGGATCTTGCCGTCCCAGTCGAGCGTCATAAAAGCGAACTGAAAATCCACCGCCGTATTCACGACCTTCAAGTTCAACTTGTAGCGATCGGCGATCGGCTGCCAGTAATGCACTCCCGCCCCGCCCAGCGGGTCCACGCCCATCGAGATTCCCGAATCGCGAATCAGATCCATATCGAGAACATTGCCGAGATCCCCGACATAGGCGGTGACATAGTCATGCTCATGGGTCGTCCAAGCCTTGAGAGCCTTCTCAAAAGGGACTCTCGCAACGCTACTCATACCATTGGCCAGAATTTCATTCGCCAGCGTCTCAATCGTCGCGGTGGCGCTTGAGGGGGCGGGCCCACCACTGGGCGGGTTGTATTTGAAGCCGCCGTCCTCGGGCGGATTATGCGATGGCGTGATGACGATCCCGTCGGCGAGCCCCGCGCCTTCGCGCCCGCGATTGGCGCAAAGAATTGCGTGCGACACGGCCGGAGTGGGTGTGTAAGGAGTACCGGCGGAGATCATCGTCTCGACCCCATTCGCCGTTAACACCTCAAGCGCAGTCCGGTAGGCGGGAGTCGATAGTGCGTGCGTATCAATGCCGAGGAACAAGGGCCCGCTTACTCCCTGCTGCTTGCGATAGAGGCAAATCGCCTGGGTAATGGCCAGAATGTGATCTTCGTTAAAGCTCCCGTTTAGCGAAGACCCTCGATGCCCGGAGGTTCCAAACGCCACGCGCTGAGCCGGGTTGTCGGTGTCTGGATGCAAGTCATAGTAGGCGGCTTCCAATTGAGCCAGATCGACGAGCTTTTGCGGAGACAGGCCGGCAAGCGGATGGACGTTCATAGGTTGTTGTTACAGAATACTCCCCCCGAGCGGCACCACCGCCTCTGGCCCGCCCGCGCCCCGATGAATCAACTGAATCTTCGTCGTGCCGCTCACGCCGATCTGTTGGAGAACCTTGAAACTGCCTTGCCCGGTCGACGCGGCGTTGTAACTCGGAGGCAAGCTGGTTTCCGCTTGTCTGCCCCCACCGCAAGAGCCGAGAATCCTCGCCACCGCCGACCACCGAATCCACTGCAATCTCATACTCATGCCGACACATTGGCACGGCTCAAACTGTTTCGTCCGGTTGCGAGATTTCACTTTTAACTCGCACCCGGCGGAGATAGACTGTAGAGAGAAGTTTTCTCAATTGCGAGGTTCTAGCGATGCCAGTGAAGCTGACAGTAAACGGGAAGGTCAACACCGTTGACGTTCCCGCCGACATGCCCCTGTTGTGGGTGTTACGAGACGTCTTGAATTTGAAGGGTGCCAAGTACGGCTGCGGCGCGGGCCAATGCGGCGCTTGCACTGTCCTCGTGGGCGGCCAGGCGGTGCGCTCCTGCATCACGCCCTTGGCCACTGCCGCCCGTCAACCCATCACCACAATTGAAGGCCTCTCGGCCACCGGCACCCACGCTCTGCAAGTGGCCTGGAACGAAATCGACGTGCCCCAGTGCGGTTACTGCCAGGCCGGACAGATCATGTCCGCCGCCGCCCTGCTCGCCAAGAACCCTAAGCCGACAGACTCCGACATCGACACCGCCATGAGCGGCAACGCCTGCCGCTGCGGCACCTACATCCGCATCCGCGCCGCCATTCACCAGGCCGCGGGCGCCATGAAACCCGCGCCCGTGAGCACAACTTCCAGCGGGAACCAGGGATAGGAAAGAGGACACACCATGAATTTAAGCCGACGTTCCTTTTTTCAAGTAAGTTCGATTGCCGGTGGTGGCATCCTGCTCGGGCTCTATGACGCCCCCAAGGCCAAGGCCCAACAGGGCCGGCCCGCTGCGCCCGCCCTACTGCCCAACGCCTTCATCCGCATCGCCAGCGACGGCATTGTGACGATCATGGCCAAAGCGCCCGAGATGGGACAAGGCGCCAAGAACATCCTCCCCATGCTCATCGCCGAGGAGCTTGACGTCGATTGGAAGTCCGTTCGTATCGAACAGGGCGATTCCGACGAAAAGCGTTACGGTTCGCAATTCGCCGGGGGCAGTCAATCCACGCCGCAAGGTTGGGAACCGCTTCGCCGGGTCGGTGCCGCAGGCCGCCAAATGATGATCAGCGCCGCGGCTCAAACCTGGGGCGTGCCGGAATCCGAATGCACCACCGCCAGCGGTCGCGTCATCCACACCCCTTCCAAGAAGTCCGTTGGCTATGGTGAGATCGCCGCCAAGGCCGCCACGCTTGCGCCGCCCGATCAAACCAAGCTCACGATGAAGGACCCCAAGGATTACAAAATCATTGGGCACTCCACGCTTGGCTGGGAAAACGCCAATATCGCCACCGGCAAGCCGATGTTCAGCATCGACTTCACGATGCCTGGCCTGCTCGTCGCCTCGCTCCACAAATGCCCCGTCTACGGCGGCAAGGTTAAGAGCGCCAACCTCGATGAGATCAAGGCGCTGCCCGGCATCCGCCACGCCTTCGTGGTCGAAGGCTTTCCCACGCCCGGCCCGGTGCTGATGGGC
>JANXUM010000182.1 GCA_025356215.1 Bryobacter sp.
GGCGAGGCGGCAGCCGGTCATCTCCTTGCAGAGCGCCAGCGCGGCCTGGTCTAAAGCATCGGCGAGCGGGCGGCAGTAGGGGCGTTCCAAGTTGCGAGTGAATTGGTGGAAGGCGCGACCGTCGATGCGCAGAACCAGATGCGTGCGGCGCGGGAATTGAATGCGCAGAGCGTCCTCGTAGTATTGCTTGATTCGGTCGCCGAGCTCGTCTTTCATGGGTTAGCGTTGAGGGAGCGATGCGCGTCGTCCTCGATACCAACATACTAATATCCGCTTGCTGGAGTCCGGGCGGCTTGGAGGATCTTGTGCTGCGGCGTGGGTTGGAGGGGCGCTTTGAAATCGCCGTCAGTGCGGATTTGTGGGCTGAGTATCATGACGTGTTGGGACGGGCGAAGTTCGCCAAGTTGCGTGATCGTTCTGAGCCGATGCTTACGGCGTTGGCGGCCAGGGCCTTGCGCTTTACGCCGCAAGAGCGGGTGGAGGCGGCTAGCGACGAGGATGACAATCGGGTGTTGGAGTGCGCGCTGGCATGCGGGGCAGCTTATGTTGTGACGGGGAATCTGAAGCACTTTCCGCTGGACTGGGAACACGCGCGGATCGTCAACGCGCGGACCTTTTTAACGGAGCAGGGGGAAGTATTCGAGGGCGTAGATTCCGCAACAGCAGGCCAGTAGAGTGAGCATGGCTTGGAGGATTGAGAGCTTTGGCAGCAGCGCCTGCGGCAGGATGGCGAAGGCGACGGCCCAGGCGGGATGAATCTTGTAAAGATCGAGGCAAGCGGCGACGAGGGTGACGCTGAAGGCCAGAGGCCAGCCCAGTTGGGGATAACGAGCGAGGCCAAGCAGCAGCAGGGCGGTGGCGGCGGTAAATGCGAAACGGACGGAGAGATTGAGATCGACTCCGATGACCACGGCGGCCAGCAGCGGGTAGGCGAAGACCGGCGCGGGGCCGGCGGCTTCTTGTGGCGGATCCTTGGGCACGGCCGGCCAGAGCGCTGCGCCCAGAATGAGGCCGAAGGCAAACTCCATGCATTTCCAGCCGGGGAAGTTGGCAAGCGGCACCAGGTTGAAGAGACTACCCGCGCCAAAACCGATGGCACCGCCAAGGGCGCCGAAGGCCGCAAGTTTGTTGGCGATGGGCGAGCGCAGGTAGACCAGCAGTGCGAGGGCCGAAAGCAACAGCCCGGCCCAGATTTCCGCGCGCGGTTGAACGAAGGGGTGAGAGAAATAGATCAGCTTCGGTTGATTGATGAACTGCCAGCCGACTTGTGTCGCGATGACGAGAAGCAGCGCGGGGGTGAGCGCACGCTTCGGTAGCAGCCATGCCAGACTGATGACCACGCCGCCCAACAGGCCCCAGACCGCGCCTTTGAGCGTAAGGCCGGCGAGCCCCCAGAGGCGCGTGGCGGGGTCGCGCAACAGGCCGATGGTTTGGCCGTAAGTTTCTTGTCCACCCAGTCCGATGCCCAACGCGCACAGGCCAGCAAAGAGGCTGGCCTGGCTTAGCGTCCAGCGGCGGCGGTAGGCAACTGCCATGGCCCAGAGAGCGCCGGGAATCATGGCCCCGAGCGGGCCGCCGCCGATGGAGCCACGCAGAGCCCAGCCGATCGACATCATGAGAGCGGGAAGCAGCAAGGTAGAATCCGGAAACGAGTTGCGCGTTAGAGAATTCGCGAGGCTTCGTCAAAGGCCAGGCGGGGCAGACGAGGATGGAGCTTGTTCTTGTCGCCGTAGCCGAGGTTGCACAAGAAGTTGGAGCGCCACTTGGTGCCGGCGTGGAAGGCCTCGTCGGCGGCGTCTTTGTGGAAGCCGGACATAGGGCCACAATCCAGGCCGAGGCCGCGGGCGGCGAGCATGAAATAAGCGGCTTGTAGCGTCGAGTTGCGGAAGGCTGCGTCTTCGATCATGGCCTCGTTGCCCTCGAACATTGCTTTGGCGTTGGAGTGCGGCCAGAGACGGTGCATGTGTTCGTAGAATTCGCGGTCGTAGGCGAACAGGGCGGTGACGGGGGCTTGCATCGTCTTGTCGGCGTTGGCGGGCATCAGGCATGGTTTGAGCTTGGCCTTGGCTTCGGGTGAGCTAATGAAAGTAATGCGCAAGGGGCAGCAGTTCATGGAAGTGGGCCCCCACTTGGCCGCGTCGTAGATTTGGCGGAGGAGTTCTGGGTCGACGGGCTTGTCAAGCCATGCGGAAAAGGTGCGGGCGTCGCGGAGGATGAGATCAAAGCTAACGTCGTCAATGCGGGTCATGCTTTCCAGTATGAGTGATTGGCTATACTGCTCGGCATGTACGAAGAAAACGAGAGTCCGGTTGGGGAGTTTGTCCACCTGTATGTGGATGGGGCATTTGGCCGACGTGAACTCATTGAGCGGGCAGTAAAGCTTACTGGAAGCATGGCCGCGGCGATGATGGCGCTGGGCGGTTATGAAGAATTGAACGCGCAGGCGACGCCGGTGCCGCCGGGTGTGCTGGTCAGCGAGAACGATCCATCGATCGCAAGCGCGCGCGATGTGACTTATGGCGGGCTGGGCGGCGCGCTTTATGGCTACCTGGTGACGCCGAAGGTTGCGCTTAGCTCTCAGCAGCCGGGTGTGATCGTAATTCACGAGAATCGCGGTCTGCTCGAGCATCATAAGGATGTGGCGCGGCGCGCTGCCAAGGCGGGATTTGTCGCCTTGGCGGTCGACCTGTTGAGCCGCCAGGGCGGCACCGCACAGTTTGCGGATGCAACGGCCCAGAGCGCCGCGTATGGCAGGACGACGCTGCCGGAGCGGAGGGCGGATCTGATCGCCTCGCTTGACTTCCTGAAGAAGCAAGAGGCGACGACCATCCACAACCGGATCGGGGTTGTAGGGTTTTGCGCGGGCGGCGGGATGGCTTGGGACTTGATGGTAAGCGCCCCAGAGATTGCGGCGGCGGTTCCGTTCTACGGTACGCCAGTGGTGGCCGACGCCGATGTGCCGAAGATCCAGACGCCGGTTTTGTGCGTCTACGCCGAGACCGATCGCAACTTGACTCGGACCATGCAGGCGACGGCGAGCGTGCTGAGCCAGCAGAGCAAGACCTATGCGCTACGGGTGTATCAGGGAGCCGGGCACGCCTTCCACAACGATACGGGCGCGGCCTACAACGCAACGGCGGCGGTGGACGCCTGGGGGCAAACCGTGGCCTTCTTCAACCAATGGTTAAGGCGCTGAGAAGTTTATAGCGGAGGATGCGCCAGGGGATCGTCCAGCCGGATTGGTCGATACAGAAGGAGCAGGCATCCCGGCGGGCTTGAAACTCTTCGCGACGCGATGGAGGGAACAGTCCCAGCAGCAGGCGCAGGCTGAGTGCGGCGCATTCGAAGCTGATCATCGAAGCGAAGTTGTCCGGGCCGAAGTGCTTGCGCCAGAAGATCATGGTGCCGGCGAACTCACGCTGCTTCCTTTGGTAGGCCGCGTCTTCGACTTGGCTGTGCTGGCCTTTGTGCTGGGCCCGCGCTTTGGGGGCGTGAACGATTTGCCAGCCGGAGCGGCGCGCGCGGAGGCAGAGGTCGACTTCTTCGGCGTAGAGGAAGTAGTCGGGATCGAAACCGCCCAAGGCGACCAGGGCATGGCGGCGAATGAGGAAACAACAACCGTGGACCCAGGCGACCCCGGGGCCTTGAACCGGATTGGGCAAGGGCAGCAGCTCTTCTCCGAGGTAGCGGTGATTCAACGGGAGGACTTGGTCGTGTTCGGTAAGCGAGGGGCCGACGATGCCGGCCTGAGGATTGGCTTCGAGAGCCGACACCAAGGTTGAGAGGAAGCCCGGCCCGAAGGAAACATCGGGATTGACAATCAAAACGAATTCGCCGTTGAGGGCATGGAGGACCTGGGTGTGGGCCTTGCCAAAGCCGACGTTAGTTGCATTGCGAGTCAGATGAGCACGGCCCCAGGATGCGATCGCGTCCGCGCTGGCGTCGAGACTGGCGTTGTCAACTGCGTAGGCTTCCCAGGCGATATCGGTCTGCGAATTGAGGGACTGGAAGAAATCGTCGAGGCAAGGTGCCGAGTTGTAGGTGACAAAGCAGACGCTGACGCGCGGGGTCATAGACGATACGCGCCCATGGCGTCCTCAACCTTTACCCAGTCACAGTTGGGGAGCGAGGCGAGAGCGGTAGCGGCTCGCTCGAAGTTGGCTAGGGCCCAGGGCTGGGCCAAATCAGCGGCGCGCAGGACGACGACCAGCGGGGAGCGGGTGGTGCGACGGCTTTCGACTTGAAGGGTTTGACAGACGATGGATGGGTGAAGGACGAGGTTCAACGAGACCCGTTGGCGCTTGAGATAGGGAAAGCGGTAGATGCGAATCCAGTGGGGGCTTGAGACGGTGATGGGGATCATGGTGAGGCCCGGTTCGCCGCCGGCGTCCCAAGGTTCAACTGGATACTCTGCGACGTCCGGAAGAGGTGCCGTCGCAAAAGGATCGTCGAAGACCGGCCCCCCGGGCGTGCCGCTCTCGATGGACAGATCGAAGCGGATGCCGAGTTGGCGCATGAGCGGAGGCAGACGGGGCGACATCCATCGTTCGCCCATGCGGACGCTCGTGGGGGCGTAGCCCATGGCATCGGTGAAGTGTTGGACGCTGGAGCGAAGGCAGTGCTCCTCCCAGGCCGGGTCTGCAAATTCGTTATACCAACGCTGGTGGGCTTCGTCCCACTTCCAGAGGTGGCAATGAAGGCCGCAGTGATCGCCCCAATCTGCAATCTGCTTGACGAGGCCTGGGCAGGAGTGTAGCAGCTCGTCTGGGCGGCCCCAAGTGCGCAGGATTTGTGGGTCGAAGCGATAGAACCAGTTGAAGTGAACGGGGCGCTGAGTGGTGTGCTGGAGATTAGCCCGGAGCGACTTCAAATGCTCCATGGCGAGGTCGTTGCCGGCCCAGCCGCTATCGGCCGCAGTGTGCCGAAGGTCGGGCTCGATATCGATGAGCAGCAGGCAGGTGCGGCGTCTTAGTGCTTGTTCGACCATGGGGGAACCATGCCATTGACCCGGGCATAGGCGATGAGCTGGCCGAGGTGTTCGGATAGGTGCGAATCGACAATGATGTAATAGCCGCGGATGGTGGAGGGCTGGCCGAAGACCTTGATTTCGCGATCAAGGGCGGAGGCGCGCAGAGGAGTGAGTTGTTGGCGAACGGTTTCGCAGCTCTCCATGAAGAGCGAGATTGCCTTGTCCTTGGAAACCAAATCCCGCTCCAGCTTGTCGTGCTCTTCGACTTTGGCGTTGAAGGCAGCGGAGGTGGGATTGTCCTTGGCGGCCCAAGCCAACAGCTTGTTGCCGTAGGCAGCGTGGAGGATTGCCTCGCGCACAGAGCGGACGCCGGGGGCGGGGCGCCAATCGAACTTTGCCTCGGGAAAGGCTTTG
Source organism: Bryobacter sp. (assembly GCA_025356215.1). Classification (GTDB taxonomy): domain Bacteria; phylum Acidobacteriota; class Terriglobia; order Bryobacterales; family Bryobacteraceae; genus Bryobacter. Next base: position 5,384 of record JANXUM010000182.1, read on the forward strand.
GCGAGGGCGAGCAGCTTGGCGGCGCTGTCTTCAAAGTTGTTCAAGAGGTCCTGGCTGGCGGGCTGCGGCGTTACGTCTTCAACCCCGAGGAGTTCGACATCAAAGATGAGTTCGGCCTTGGGTGGAATGGCTCCACGGCCCTTTTCGCCGTAGGCCATCTGGTAGGGAATGAAAAGGCGGCGCTTGCCTCCGACCTTCATTCCCTCAAAGCCGGCGTCCCAGCCGGCGATCACCTGGCGGCGACCTTGGATGAAGGTAAAGGGTTCCTTGCGGTCGAGGGACGAGTCGAACTTTTTGCCGTCGA
>JANXUM010000412.1 GCA_025356215.1 Bryobacter sp.
GGTCCAACGTGAGACTGGCGAACACGACAATGACAGGGATCATAGACAATGCGATGTTGCCCATGCCGTCGTCCAGGTACGCGGCGATCATGCAGGTGCACAAGACGGCCACTAGCGCGGTAATCAGGCCGGCTTTGGGCCGGCCTTGGCTCGTAAGCCACAAACCGACGAGGCCGAAAGTCAGACTGCCGGAGGACAGATAAGTGGAATGCCCCCAACCTAAGATGTAAGCCAGAATCAGCCGGATGATGGAGCCGATTACCATCGCCGAGATGGCCCACCGTGCGGTAGGCCGAAGATCAATGAGATCACGCACGGGCCTAATCCCCGGGCCATTGATTTGCGAATCCAAACTACCCATTCATTGAAATCTTTCCAGAGAAAACCCTCAAGCTATCGATATGGGGGCAAACCTCGCCCCCTTCATGTTAATCGACCGACTTTTGAATTGCTCAATCCACTTCTCAAACTTCTCCCCGATTGAGTGGCGGAGGGATGAATCCGATTGCGTGTGTAGTGGCGAGAGGACATCTTATGAACAAATTCTTGCTCGCCGCTGGCGCGCTCTTGATCGCAGGTACATGCTCCGCCGATGTGTTCAAGTCTCAGGCGGAATGTGTCATCGGAAAGCGCGTCACCGACAAGGCCAACAAAACCGGAGTCATCGTACGCGCCCCCAAGAACGACACCCTTTGCTTTGTACGCTTGGACGGCGGGCCGAAGGATCGCGAGGAAACTTACATCTTCTGGATGCTGCGCGATGCCGGTGCCAGCATGGAGACCGACGACAAGCTCGTTTCCGGGAAATATGAGTGCTTCGCCGGCATGCCGAATGCCTACACCAATATGGATCTGATCGTCTCCGGCGATAGTTACGCCTGGGCTGGTTCGCGCGGGAAGCTGCGCATCGACCCGCAATCGAGAAAGATCGTTTTCGACAGCGGACCGCTACAGAAGGTAACGGCCAAACTGCTTCGAGGCCCCAGCGTGGGTATGAACACCGACGGCGGGACCTTCTTCGGTACTCATTGCGATTTAGTCAAGAAGTAGCGGCAACTCTTACTTCTCCCGCTCCTCCAACGCTTTTGCGATCTGGCTTGCTGCGATCTCCCGATTCCGGATCGCAAACGCGTTGGCGGAGCTCAACACTAACAAAGCGTCGTCGATCTCTAATTCTCTCTTGGCGCTCTCGATTGACTCCTGGTACCGCCCCAGGCTCAACAAGGTACCGGTGCGCAATTGCCTCGCTGTCAGACTCGCGTCGGGCTTGAGGCTGCCGGGACGGCGCATCTCGATCTCCTCGAACATAGCGATGGCGCGCTCGAAGCACCCCAACCTGTCCAGGGCCGCACTGGGTGCCAACATCAGACCGCGCGCCACAAACGTGTCGGCGAGTTGCGCTTGGATCGAGACGTCATTCGGGTCTTGGCGGGCCAGCGTTTCAATTGTTTGGATCGCCTCGGCCATTAGCGCTTTCGCCTCGGTCCCGGCAGGCGACGCATGCATCAGCGCGACGGCCAATTCGCGCGCGCGCACGGCCGCATTCAGCCGGTAGAATGCCTGCGTTGGCTCGGCCAGACTCAGCGCGTGATAAGTCGCATAAGCGCGCCGGAAGTCGGCAATGGCCGCCGGGCCCTGCTTCAGCGTTTGCCGGACATAGGAAATCCTGCTCAGCGTCGCCCCAATAAAAACGCCCTTCTCCATGCGTTTCGGTGCCTCCCTCTGATTCTGTTCAAAAAGGCCCAGCGCCCTTTCGTAAAGTGCCAGCGCCTGCTCCGTGCGTCCAAAACTCGAAACGCGCGGATGGCCCAATACATCGCCAAGGATTTGCAGCGCCACGCCATGCGTGTGCCTGACAGCCGCATCGTCTCCGGAGCGCTCCATCACGGCGATCGCCCGGCGGCAATAAGTCTCGGCGGCCTCAAGCCTGCGACGCGCGAGTTCATCGTTACCCATCAACAACAACGAGTGCGCTAAATCAACAGCGGCCGGTGTATCTCCCGGATTGGCTCTGTACAACTGTTCGCGCAGAGTCAGCGCCTTGCGGAAATTCTCCTTGGCGTTGGCCACATCCCCGATGTTGGCTTGTTCGCGGCGGCCTTGGACATCGGCAAGCTTTTCGTAGGCGACGGCTAGTTCTTTGAGCAAACCCGGATCGTCCACGCGCTCCTTGGCCAGACTGTCCAAATACTCCTGCGCCCGCTTGGCCAGCAGTTGACGCGCCGCCGTGGAACCCGGCAAAGCTTCGATCGCGTCGTTGAGTTCGAACAGATAAGAATTAGCCAGCTTACGCACATCGTTGAAGCGCCGGTTGGCAATTTGCGCCTGACGCGCGGTGGAAACGATTCCCCCGGCCAAGGCGAGGACAACCAGCGTGCCGGCGGCCACGTAAGCCCGATTGCGAACCACAAACTTCCGGGCTCGATAGACGAGCGTGTCGGCTTGTGCCGCCACCGGGAAGCCTTCGAGATAGCGCAATAGGTCGGCCGAAAATTGTTCAATCGAGGCGTAGCGCCGGGCCGGCTCTTTGCGCAACGCTTTCCGGACAACCATCTCGAGATCGCGATCCACTTTCGCCATTGGCGGCGGAGCCGCGCTGCTAATGGACTGGGCAAGCTCCAGAGCGCTCGCGGCCGCATAGGGGCTGGCGCCGCTCAGCATCTCATACAGGATCACGCCCAACGAGTAAATGTCGCTGGAGGTTGTGATGGGACCATTGGAAATCTGCTCGGGGCTTGCATAGCGCGGCGTCATTGCGCCGTAGCCGGTCTCGGTCTTGGCCTGGCCGTCCAGCAATTTTGCGATGCCAAAGTCGAGTAGCTTCGGTTCTCCTTCTTCGGTCACAAGAATGTTGGACGGCTTCAAATCGCGGTGCACCACAAGGTTGCGATGGGCGCATGCCACGGCGTCGCAAATCTTGCGAAACAGCAGCAGCTTCGCCTTGGTGGAAAACGCGTTCCGCGACAAGTATTTATCGAGCGAGACACCCTCGATGTACTCCATCACCAGAAACGGACGGCCATCCTCGGTCGTGCCGCCATCGAGCATCCGGGCGATGTTCGGGTGCTCGAGACCCGCTTGTATCTGCCGTTCCGTTCGAAAGCGCTCGGCCAGTCTCGCCTCGCCGCTCTCCCATTGCACGATCTTGATCGCAACCCGCTTGGCGAATTCGTCATCCGAGCGAACCGCCTTGTAAACCACCCCCATGCCGCCGACGCCGATTCGCTCCTCAAGCTGGTAGCGATCGAGGCGCGCATCCTGGTCGTCGGCCAGATGCTTGGCCTCCTGGGAAAAGGCTCCGGCGGTCCAGGGCGATCGCTCGGTAGCCACCGCGCGTAACAACGCGTTCACCGAAGAAGCAAGACGATGATCCGCGCCAGCCTTCTCGACGACAAAGCCCGCCCGCTCAAGTTGCGGCACGTCGAGAGCCGCTTGAAACAGGCGCTCCACTTGGTGCGCAAAGGACTCAATGGGGTCGGATGGCATTTTGAAGCCAGGCCTTGGCAAATGTCCAATCTCTCTCAACGGTGCGCAGAGAAGCCTCCAGCCCCTCCAACTGCAAAACTTCAGCGCTTTCGCCGGCGCTCAGTCCACCAAAAAATCGAAGTTCGACAACGCGAGCCTGGCGCGGGTAATCAACCGCAAATCGCTCTAGCGCCAAATGAACGTCCAGCACTTCCAGATTCAGCCCAGGGCCCACCGCACCGCTCTCGGTCACGTGGATGGCATCCCCGCCGCGCTTGGCGGAATGGCGCTTACGGGCGTGATCGACAAGAATGCGGCGCATCATCTTTCCGGCGACGCTGAGAAATTGCGCGCGCCCGGCAAAGTCGAAATGCTGGACACCTTGAATTTGCAAATAAAGGTCGTGCACCAGTTCGGTGGGGTGAACAATTTGCAAGCTGGAGCGCTGCGCGAGAATCGCCCCGGCTACACGCCGCAGTTGGCGATAGACCGCCTCCGACAAGCGGTCCAGCGCCCCGTCATCGCCCTCGCGCCATTGCCGCAATGCCACCGTGATGGTCCCAGTGTCGTCCAAGACCCCACAGAGTATCACTTCAGAACTAGCAAGGTGCCGTTTGCCGCTCGGCACGTCCGCCATGGCGTCGTCTAGAATGACAATGATTAGCATGTCGGGAAACGGCGCTACACTGAGCCCAACCCCCGTCGGCCCATTACCAGCGCAGAGGACTGTTTCCATGGCTTTGCAATCACAACTATTCCGAGGCGACTCAAGGTTAGAGGCCGCCGCTAAGTCCGACCCCGCGCACATCACTCAAGGCGCGGTGGGTGACCATGTCGGCAAAATTCAGCAGGCGTTGATTCAGCTCGATGGCGCGGCCATCACGGCCGACGGCAAGTATGGCCCCGCAACGGCCGCCGCCGTAACTGCCTTCAAAACGAAGCGGCGCATTCTCAATTTCCATGGCAGGATCGACAACATCGTCGGTAAGCAAACCATTGCGGCTCTCGATCGCGAGATGCTTGCTACGGAACAAGGCGGCGGCGGCAGCAGCCGCCTTCTATTGGACTTCGACGTGCCGGACAACCTGCTCGGCCCCGGTTTGCCGCAAGACCTTTTCGTGCTGCTCGACGGCACCGGCAACCGCAACGAAGAAGGTGCCCGCCTTCCGAAGGAAGAGGCGCTATTCAAAGCTAGAAAGCAATTCAACAGCCCTGAATATTTGGCCAGTCATCTGCCGATTGAAGCCATCATCCATTTCGGCGGCCGCGGTGCCAAAGACCCCAGCGCCAAGGTGGCCGCATTGGTGGCAGCCCTACGTCTCGGGTCCCCGAACGGAGTCACCATCATCGCCGGCAACAGCGTCGGCGCACTGTCCGCTCTAAAGACAGCCGCGCTGGTCGGCGGATTGGGTTTCGCACTGGACTACCTAAGCATCGCCGACGGCGCCTTCTTCGATCGCGACGGCGAGATCATTCGGGTCAATCCCCTCCAGATCGCGGTTCCGGCCGGAATCAAGTCTAAGAAGTCCGATAATTTCTTTCAGGTTTTCGGGCACGAACTGCTTCGAGGTAAGGGCCCCGTGGGCCCAAGCGGCTTCTCGGCGGGAGTCGAATTCCACGGCCCCCTCAACTCAGGGAACTTCAACAATGACGACCTCGAAAAGACGGGAGCGAACACGAAGGCGAAGATTCTCGAAATCAAGAATACGCTGAACAAAACGTTCAGGATCGATACGATCTCGTCACGCATCGCCGCCTCAAACCGGCTGCACGAATCGGCGGTCGAGGACGGCGAGAACAAGCGGGATGACGTGATCAAAAGCCTGATTAAGCCCTAACGGCAATCAGCGCCTCTGTTGAAGATGGGCTGGGGGGAAAAAGAAATGGCTCCCCGGGTAGGATTCGAACCTACAACATTTCGGTTAACAGCCGAACGCTCTACCATTGAGCTACCGAGGAACGCTTACCCAACAATTACAGCAAACTCCCCCCATCCCCGTCAATGCCTTGGTTGAGGTGTGAAGTTGATCCATCCTCCGCCAAGCCTCGCAGCCGTCGGCCCTAGGTTTTACGCTCGATCCGCCAGCGCTCAACAACATTCTCAAGCTGCTTGAGAATGATTGGCTTGGCGAGGAAATCGTTCATCCCCGCCTCCAGGCAACTTTCCCGGTTTCCAGAAATCGCATTGGCCGTCAGAGCAATGATCGGAATATTTGGCCGAGCCGCCGAACTCTCGTAGGCGCGAATCGCTCGCGTCGCCTCGTAGCCATCCATCAACGGCATTTGGCAGTCCATCAGGACCATTGCAAAATGGCCATTCTTGGCCGCTTCCACAGCTTCCAACCCATTCCCCACCACAAACACGTCGCAACCCAGAGTCTCCAGCAGCCTCATTGCCACGGTTTGATTGACCAGATTGTCTTCCGCCAACAAGACACGCACCTTGTCTCCCAGTCCTGTATCTCGAATGGCCGCACCGCTCGCGTCACGGGAGTGAGCCCGCCGCAAAGCTTTTTCCATCGTGCGTTGCAGATCTTGCGCGGACACCGGCTTGATCAACAAAGCATCCACCAAGCCAACCTCCGTTTCCCCCAGTTTCCGATCCATCGACGAACTCACCAGGATGATGGGAAAGCGCCGCATTTCCATGTGCGAACGAATCGAGCGCGCCAACGTCATTCCATCCATTACCGGCATCTCCATATCGATGGCCGCAATCTCAACCGGATCGTCCGAATTCCGCCGCTCGAGTAATATTTGCAATGCCGTTGGCGCGCTGTCGGCCTCCAGACACTGACATCCAAGCGATTCCAGATGGTGCCGTAAAATTTGCCGGTTCAGTTGCCGGTCATCGACGATCAAGATCAGCTTCCCTCGTAACTCCGCGCCAGCGTCGACGTTCGAGATTGGCATCGTTCCAATCGGCAAGCAAACGTCGAACCAGAATCGGGACCCCTCGTCGATTTTGCTTTCCACATGAATGCCGCCGCGCATCATTTCCACCAGCCGCTTGGAGATGTTCAAGCCGAGCCCCGTTCCGGCCCTACTGCGGCTCGCGCCTGATTCCGCTTGACTGAAGGCTTGAAATAGCTTCCCCTGCGACGCTTGGTCAATGCCGATACCCGTGTCCTGCACCTCGAAATGAATCCTCGCCAGGTCGCCTTGCAAATCCAACAAGCGCACCCGGCAGAAAATATCGCCACGATTCGTAAACTTAATTGAGTTGCCAATCAGGTTCAGCAAGACTTGCCGAAGGCGTCCAGAATCTCCAAAGACCACTTCGGGCACATTCTCGTCGAAGACTAAGTGCAGCCCCAGGCCTTTTTGGTGAGCGCCGGAAGCCACAAGCTCCAACGCTTCGTTGACCGTGTTTCGCAAGTAAAACGGCTCGTCCACCATGCTCAACTTGCCGGCCTCGATCTTCGAGAAATCGAGAATGTCGTTAATGACGCTGAGCAACGCGTCGCCACTGAGACGAATGACAGCCAGCAGTTCCCGCTGCCCCGGGGTGGGTTTGGTGCCCTCCATCAGGGCGATGGTTCCAATGATGCCGTTCAACGGGGTACGAATTTCGTGGCTCATCATCGCGAGAAACGTACTCTTCGCTTGGTTCGCGGCAAGCGCGGCATCGCGGGCTTCGCCCAGTTCACGCGTCCGAGCTTCGACTCTCGATTCCAGTTCTTCGTTAAGAACCCTCAGCTTGGCGTTGGCTTCGGTCAAGTCCTGCGGGCTGGGATATTTCAGCGCCGTGGGCGTCAACTTCACCAGCATGATAGCGGTCGCGACGGAGACGAATCCCGTCATCGCCTTTAATAACGCTTCGGCGCGGTACACAGGCGTCCAAAGAGTTACGATGGCCATTCCATGCGTCAGTCCGCAGAGAACGATGAACGCGGCGAACATGTAAAAGACCCAGTTGAACGCGAAGTCTTTGCGCCGCCGTACAAAAAATACAAGCACCATCGGAATCGCCATGTAAGACAGAAACACCATCGAGTCGGATAGGATCGTGAGCCAGAGCACGTCCCGCTGCCAAAAAAAACAATGCCCGTGGGGCATAAAATCTGTTTTGAAAAGATTTCGAAAAAAATCCATCAGAAGCTCCTGTTTCTGGCGGGATGAATTTTAGCTTGTCTACTGGCAAGACTGGCTCACGCCGGCGCGGCGGCCAAGCATCGGGAGCCAACTTCGTACTCACGCACCTACCGTATAACCCATCAATCTATATCTGCATCAGGCTACCACTTTATTAAAAGGCTATTTACTCGTATCGGCGGAGAAACGGTCCAGCCGATTGCCCACCACTCATACTTGCGTTGCGGGACGATATCATCCCGAGAGGGCGCGCTCATAGATTTTCAACAACAGCGCCCCACCGGCTTCCATAGAATAGTTCTCTTCGTAACGGCGCCGGGCCTCGGCGCCCATCTGAGCGCAGGCATCCGGAGACGCTTGCGCAAATCTAACTTGTTGTTCCAGCCCGTCCACAGAGCCGGTGGGAAACACAAGGCCGCATCGGTCGTGTCCAATGACCTCGGCGCGCAGTCCGAGATCCGATGTAATCACGGGCGTGCCAACACTCAGGCTCTGCATCATCACCACCGGGCTGGGCTCGTCCCATGTCGACGGCACCAGCGTTGCAATCGCTCCAGCCATAAGTTTCGATACCTCGGCTTTGTCAACCAGTCCGACATATCGAATCGCCGGGTTCTCGGCTGCGGCGGCGCGGACCGCTTCCTCCATCGGGCCTGCGCCGGCAATGCGCAATTCCGGCATGTTAGGCCGCTTCCAAGCGCTCAACAGGATCGAGATTCCCTTTTCCGGGCTAAGTCGGCCGGCGTAACAAAAGTAACTTCGCGGGCGCTCGGGCAGCCGCGGATCGGGAGCGGCACTCGGCTTGACGGCGATCTTGTCCGCTGGAAAGCCGCCCGCAATGAACTTCTCACGCATGTGCTCGCTGGTGGCGATGAAAACGTTTACCCACCCAAGAGTCGTAGCCACAAGTTTTTGAGCGGCGGCGGCGTTCATTTTGATGAAGCTGAATAGCGAACTGCCTTGGTGGCAGCCGTGAATCACCGAGGGCCAGGCGACGGCTTTCTTGAGGCAGATTTCGCAAGGTTGGTTGTCACGATGAAGAAAATCGGCGCTGCAAAGCATGCGGTAATTGTGCAGAGTCTGGACGATCGGCAGCTTCGCCTCGCGGCAAGGGCCGTAGACCGCAGGCGTGAAGTGCGGGAAGAGGTTGTGTACATGCACAAGATCGGGTCGGAACTCCGCGATCTCGGCGGCGACGCGGGAACGATTCGACTGAGAGTAAATGCCGCCAAGATGCACCAAACCCCGCCTCCAAGTCGGCTCGGAGTAAGTTTGCTGGGATGTTTTCAGAACGCGGATCGGATTGCCGGCTTGCTCCAGAGACGCGGCCTCCCATTCCACCATCGCGTTCTCCCCGCACGGTTCGGCACTGCTGTAG
>JANXUM010000218.1 GCA_025356215.1 Bryobacter sp.
TGCTCCCGACCAGTTACGCCAGCGCATGATCCACACACTGAGTAAGATCATTTTGATTTCAGCGAATAAGAATCCTTACACCAATGAGGTTGTGCCGTGGATACAGATCCTCAGCAAGAGCACCTTTGGGAACTACCGGCAACTGCTGTGGGACATCACGGTGAGTCCGCAGATGGGCAAGTATCTGGACTTGGCCAATTCCAGTAAGGCCACTGCCACCAGCCAGCCGAATGAAAACTATCCCCGGGAAATCATGCAACTGTTCACCGTCGGGTTGGTGATGCTGAACCCCGACGGCACGCCGCAACTCGACGCTCAAGGCAAGACGATCCCCACTTACACCCAGGCAACGATCACGCAGACCGCCAAGGCGCTCACGGGCTGGACTTATCCGACGCCGCCCGGTGGCACCATGGGCATGCAGAACTGGGAATCTTTCACCGCCCCGGCCATGGAGGCGCGCGAGCAATATCACGATAAGACGGCCAAGACCTTGATCGGTGGCTGTCCGATCCCAGCGGGGCTGACAGTCCCGGTGGAAACCAACATGGTTCTGGATTGCCTCTTCAACCATCAGAACACCGCGCCATTCATATCTATGCGCCTGATCCGCGACTTAGTCACCAGTAACCCCAGCCCCGCCTATGTGCAACGCGTGGTAAACGTTTGGAATAACAACGGTGCTGGGGTCAAGGGCGATCTGAAGGCAGTTCTAACGGCCATCTTGACCGACGCGGAGGCGCGCCAGGATCAAGCCACACCGCAGCAGGGCCGACTGAAAGATCCCGTATACGCAATCGTCGAGTTCATTCGCTCGATGAATGGAATGTTGGCGCCGGACAATGTCCGCACCTGGGACCTCTTCCTGATGGGCCAAGTGCCGTTAGCCGCCCCATCGGTTTTCGGCCACTATTCGTTGATGTACCGCATTAACGGGGGGACTCTAGCGGGGCCGGAGTTCCATATCTACTCGCCGACCGAAGCGATCTTGCGTGGCAACTTTATCTACGATCTGCTGATAAATCCAAACCAGACGGACATGAAGATCGACCTGACACCTTTCCAAGCGGTGGCAGCGGACCCCACGGCATTGATCGAACAGGTGAACGCGACACTGCTCTATGGGCGCATGCCGCAGGGCATGAAAGACAGCTTGGCCGTGGCCGTCGCCGCGGCGGGAGACAACAATCAGCGCGTGGTTACAGCGCTCTATCTGACCGCGCTGAGCGGCTATTACACGGTTCAATACTAAGGAAACTCAAATGACCAACAATACACGCCGCTCCATGTTGAAACTCGCCACCGGGGCCTTTGCGCCGCTGGCTGGATTTACACGCTTCGGGATGATGAACGCCTTTGCCCAAGCCAACGACTACAAGGCGCTGGTCTGCGTCTTTTTGACGGGAGGCAATGATGGTCACAACATGGTCATCCCGCAGACGACCTCGCAGTACAACCTCTACAAGGCGATTCGCGGGAACCTGGCCATCCCCGGCAACGACGCCAAGCTCACTCCGTTCTCGACGAAGAACGGCACTCCCTATGCTTTCAACGACGGGTTGGCCGCCCTGCTTCCTCTCTATGCACAGGGCAAAGTGGCAGTAATTGCCAACGTCGGTAACATCGTTCAGCCGACAACGAGAGCTCAATATTTAACGTCCTCGGTCTCCGTACCCACCAATCTCTTCTCACACGCCGACCAGATTGTGCAAATGCAAACGGCCGCGCCTGGCGGGTCGAGCGGTACGGGCTGGGCCGGCCGCGTGGCGGATTCGATGAGCGGATTGAATGGCGGCACGCGGTTTCCGGCATCGATCTCGACCTCGGGCCAGCAAATCTTCTGCGCGGGTAACATTGTCCAGTCGGCAAGCTTGATTCCCGGTTACGACATGAATCCCGCGGGAATGAACCTCTGGCCGGCGAGCGCCGGGGCGGCGCGGCAGGCGCAGTTACAGCAGATCTTGACGATGGACAGCGGCCTGGCGATGGTGCAAGCCGCGAACCATGTGCGGCAGGACGCGATCTCGCTGGCCGCGATGCTGCAAGGCGCTGGCAACAGCGCTCCGCTGACCACTATGTTTCCGGGAACGCAAATCGGTCAACAACTGAAGCAGGTGGCGCAGATCATGCAGTTGCGCGGCAAGATCGGCATCCGGCGGCAGGTGTTCTTCTGTTCGCTGGGGGGCTTCGATACGCACGGCAGCCAGAGTTGGCAACAGTGGGACTTGTTGAAGCAAGTGTCGGCGGCGATGAACGCCTTCTATTTATCGACGCAAGAGATGGGGATTGCGGATGGGGTGACGAGCTTCTTTGAGTCCGAGTTTGGCCGCACCTTACAGCCGAGTGGCAGCGGAACGGACCATGGCTGGGGCAGCCACTTTTTGGTGATGGGCGGCGCAGTGAAGGGCGGCGACATGTATGGCCGCTTCCCGGATCTGTCGCTGGGCGGACCGGACGATAGCGGCGGGCGCGGAGCGTTGCTGCCATCGACGGGCCTCGATCAATACGGTGCGACGATGGCCAAGTGGTTCGGCGTGCCGGACTCGGGGCTGAACGCGATCTTCCCGAATCTGGGGAACTTCCCGGTGAGGGATATGGGCTTTATGGGGTAACGAGTGCGCCCGGTTTGATCCGCAGTGGGATACCGAAGGCCGTGTAGTAAACCTCAATCGCGAGGGCGGCGGCTTGCTGGTTGAGGCGGCCGGCAAGGTCGCGGAAGCGGCGGGCGAGGGCGTTGTCGGGAACAATGCCGCAGCCGACTTCGTTCGTGATTAAGATGCAGGGTAGAGGGGATTTTGCGATCTCCTCCAGCGCCGCCGCAGCCTCGGCTTCACGGTCCGCCAGCAACAGGTTGGTGAGCCAAAGCGTAAGGCAATCGACAACCACAACGTCGGCTAGACCTTCTTGTTGCCGGATGGCGGTAGCCAGTTCGTATGGCTCTTCGATCGTGGAGTAGGCGTCGTTGCGCTCCTCACGATGCAGGCGCACGCGCTCGGCCATCTCTTCGTCATAGACTTGCGCAGTGGCGATGAAGGCCTTGCGCGGGCCATAGCTTTCCGCCAGCGTTAAGGCGTAAGAGCTCTTGCCACTGCGGGCGCCTCCGCCTACAAGGATGATGGGCATAGCTGGGTAACTCCTAGTTCGTAACGATAGTCTGCGTCGATGGTGAGCGCGTAAGTCGACAGTCCGGCAAGCAGCGTTCCGCTGTGGGCCGTGGCAACGCCGAGCGCACCGGCTGCGGTCAAGGCGGCATAGGCGGCCGGCCATCCCGGGTGCGGACGGTGGGCTTGATGGATTTGGGCGCTGGCGGTGGAGACTTGGGCGATCTGCTTGAGGTCGCCATTGGCGAAGGCGGCCTCAAGCTTGGCCAGTAAGTCAATGAAGCTGCTCTGCTCGAGGGCGGAGTAAGTGGGCAGAGGCGTGGCCAGAGTGTCCACCGCGTCCCCGCCAAGATCAATGACCGTGACGTGCGCGTGCGGCCAAGGGCCGGGGAGCGGCTTCAGGAGCCGACCTTGGCGCGGCAAGAAGACGACGGGATCTTTGCCGAACATGGTTGAGTCGCTGGCGGCTTCCGCCTGATGCACAATGCCTGCGATCTGCGCGGGTGCGAGGTTGGTGAGCGCGCGAACCGCGGCGACACAGTCGGCTGTCGAAGACCCGTAACCTCGCCCGGCGGGGATCTTCGAATCGATGCGCAGCGCAAAGGGCCCGGCGGCGGCAAGTTGCGCGGCACGGAGGGCCTTGAGCTTGGTTGGCGGCTCGATCGACCACTCGCAGGCACGGCGGGCGGTGGCGACACTGCGTAGGATGGGGGCGGGCAGAGTGACGAGAAAGACCTCTCCGTCAAGCACGCCTTGGAGGATCTCGCCCGCGTGGCCTATGGCTTCAGCGCTTCCAGAGTAGCCAGACAAAGAATGGCCCTCCCATGAGCGCGGTGATCACTCCGACGGGGATCTCAACCGGTGCCAGAACTGAGCGCGCCACCGTGTCGCATAGGATAAGGAAGGCTCCGCCGCCAAAGATCGAAGCTGGCAGTAGCAGCCGGTAGTCTGGCCCGACGATCCCGCGAATCAAGTGCGGCACAATCAGACCGACAAAGGCGATGGGGCCCGTGATGGCCGTGGTTGCGCCCACCAGCAGCGTACCGACCAGAAAGCCCTGCCACGTCTTCTTACGGCAATCGACGCCACGCCCGGCGGCCCAGGTTTCACCGTACGACATCACGTTCAGGACGCGCGCCTGCGAGAGGATCCAAAGGCAGGCCGGAAGGACAATCAGAGCGAGTACGGCGAGCGTCGGGTACCGGACGGCGTCGATGTCACCCATCAACCAGTGTGTGATTTGGAAGCTCTTGGTGATGCCGGCCATGCTGTGCAACAGCAGGATGGCAGCCGAGCAGATGGCGTTGATGGCGACGCCGGTGAGTAGCAGTGTGAGGGGCGAGAAGCGACGGGCGCGCGCCAGCGCGGCAACGAGCGCGACGACAACTCCCGCACCGGCGATGGCGGCCATCCAGATCAACGGCACAGCGCTATCGCCCGCATTGAAGAAGGCGATCACGATGACCGCGCCAAGCGAGGCGGCGGCAGTTACGCCCAGGTTGGATGGAGTGGCCAAGGCGTCGCGAAGCAGGGCTTGGAACATTGCGCCTGAACTGGCGAGGGCCGCGCCGGTGATCAGCGCGAGGAGCGTGCGCGGAACGCGGAGATTGATGAAGATGGTCCAGTCGGGGGACTCCTGGCGCCAGAGCCTTGAGTAATCCATCCCGGAGCCGCCGATGAAGGGGCAGACAACGGCGGTTGCAAGCGCGACTAACAACGATGTTAGTAAGGCGACGACCGCGCGCCGGCGTCCACTAGCGGCCATAGTTGAGATACAAGCGCCCTTCATCGCTCTTGTGCCAGTGGAATGGCACGCGGAAGACATCTTCCATCGCTTGGAGTTGCAGTGCGGCGCAAGCTTCAGAATCGGCTACCAGCGCACCGTGATTCATGAGCCAAATGCGGTCGCTGTGTTGGGCCGCCAGTGACAGGTGGTGTGTAGCGATGAGGATCAGATGGCCGGACTGCTTGAGCTTAACCAGCATCTCCCAAAGGAGCACCTGGTTCTCAGGGTCGAGGTGGGCGCTGGGCTCGTCCAGCAGCAAAATTTCCGCCCCTTGGCAAGTGGCTGCGGCTAGTAACACGCGCTGCATCTCACCGCCACTCAAGGATGAAAAGGGGCGGTGGCGGAAGGCTTCGAGGCGGGCGTTGGCGATGGCTCGCTCCAGCGCCGCCTCGTCCTCCGCGCTCTCAAAGATGCCGCCGCCATGCGGGAGGCGGCCGGTCATGACGACATCTTCCACCGCGAAGGGGACCTCGTTGGGAAGCTGCTGTGGCACGTGGGCGACGAGGCGGGCGAGCTCTTGGCGAGTCATCGAACTGGTGTCGCGCCCGTTGATTTGGCAGCTTCCGGCGGTGGGTGTTTTGAGGCCGGCGATCAAGTCGAGTAGGGTGGACTTCCCCGCCCCGTTGGGCCCAAGCAACGCGATGATGCCAGCCGAGTTGAGCATTGAGGAGACGGCTTTGACGGCAAATTGCGACTCGCCATAGCGATAGCCAAGGCTGTTGAGAGCGAGCAAGCTCAACGCGGCGCGCCCCCGTGTAACATGAGCGAGAAGGCTTCGGCGGCTTCAGGAATGCGCGGACCCGGGACGACGAAGATGTCGGCGGCGACGGCGAAGACGCGGCCTTGCTGGGCGGCGCGGATGCCCGATTGGTCTTTCCACAGTTGGACGACCGCGCGCTTGTGGGCGTCGCTGACGCCGGTGGTTTCAGCCATGTCGCCCATGTCGACGATCACGTCCGGGTCAAGGCGCAGGATGGCTTCGACCGAGATCTTCGGATAGGCGACCGGGGCGTCGGCGAAGACGTTGCGGCCGCCGGCGGCGCGGATCAGTTCGTTCAGGAAGGAGCCTTTGCCGACAACGACCATGCCGTCCAATTTGCCCGGAGTGCGTCCCACGACGAAGAGCATGCTGACCGGCTTTTTGCCGCGGGAGGCCTCTTCGGTCGCCTTGAGACGGGCACGGAGTTGCGCTTCGAGCTTAGCGGCGGCGGGGGAGGTACCGAGGGCCGCGCCGAGATCGCGGATGGAGGCCATCACTTCTTCGAGCGTGTTGTTGCGCAGCGGCAGAACGTTCAGGCCGAGGGCTTTCATCTGATCGATGACCAATTTCTGCTCGGCGTGAACGAGAACGAGGTCGGGTTTGAGGCGGGCGATGGCTTCGACGTTGGGCTTTAAGTAACTGCCGATGCGGGGCAGGTGGTTGGCCTTCTCGGGAAAGTGGCAATAGGTGGAAACCGCCACGACCTTGTCGCCAGCACCGAGGGCAAAGGCGGTCTCGGTGAAGCTGGGCGCGGTGGAGACGATGCGCATGGGCGCGGCCTGGGCGGCGATGGCGGCAAGGACGAGGATCAAGTTACGCATGCGAACTCCTTAAAGATACTAACGAGAATCTCGTTCTCCCAGCGCTGGCGGACGGCGACACGGACGGCGCTGCACGGCCAGCCGGGCCAACCCGAGCAGTCGCGAATGAGGACGTTGCGATGGGCGGCGAAGGCGGTAAGGGCGGAGGCGTGGGGGGTGTCGATCAGCAGGTAATTAGCGGGGCCGGGGGCGACACCGAGCTGGACGGCGAGCCAGGCGACTTCAGACTTAACGAAAGCGCGAGTGGCGGCGGCGTGTTGGCGGTCGGCGAGACTGGCGAGGGCGGCAGCCTCGGCGAGGGCGTTCACGGACCAAGGCGGGCGCTGCTGCTCGATCGATTCGACGTCGCCCAAGAGCGCCCCGAGGCGGAGGCCGGGCAGGGCCCAGAACTTGGTGAGCGAGCGCAGGACCGAAAGGTTGGGGCCGATGCCGACGCTCTCGGCATCGCAGAAATCGAGGAAGGATTCGTCGACCAGCACCGGGGCGCGGCGATTGCCGGCATAGGCGCGGATGCTATCGGCGGTGGGTAGATGGCCACTGGGGTTAGCGGGCCGGGTGAAGACGACCGGACCCTCGTGTGGCCAGGTGGATGGGTCGTCGAGCAAGCAGAAGCGGGCGTTGGGCCAAGCGCGATGGAACTCGCTAAAGGCGGGGGCGGCGATGGTGCCGGTGCCGACCTGACGGCACCAATCGAAGAGAAGCTCGGTGGCGCCGTTGCCGGTGATGAGCTTGCCGACCGGGACTCGCCATTCGGCGGCGAGGGCCTCGCGGAGGCGCGGGCCGCCGCGCTCGGGGTAGTGGACGATACGATCGATGGCGCAAAGGATGGCCTCACGGGCGGCGGGCGAGGGGCCGAGCGGGTTGATGCTGGCGCTGAAGTCGAGGATCTGTTGCCAGGGGAGGCCGCGCCGTTGGGCGGCGGCGAAGATGTTTCCGCCGTGGGTTATCGCCATACTTGGGCACCGGCAGCCATCAAGACGGCCAGGGTTGAAACGGCGTAGAGAATGAGGCGGAGTTGCGTGTAGGCGCGCCAGGTGAGTGGCTTCGTTTGGTCACCGAGAAAGGCCTTTTGGCTAGGGACGCCCGAGTAGTGGTTCAGGCCGCCGAGGCGGATGCCGAGCGCTCCGGCGGCGGCGGCCTCCGGGTAGCCGGAGTTGGGGCTGGGCTGAAGGTGGGCGTCGCGGAACGTGATCGCGATGCTTCTGGCGGCGTCGAGGCCCGGGGTGAGGGCGGCCACAAGCCAGATGAGCGCGGCGGTGAGGCGAGCCGGAATGTAGCTGGCGAAGTCGTCCATGCGGGCCGAGCACCAGCCGAAATGCAGGTATTTGTCATTCTTATACCCGAACATACTGTCCAGGGTGTTGATGGCTTTGTAGCCAGCCATGGCGACGGGGCCGCCGATGGCCAGCCAGAAGAGGGGAGCGACGACGCCGTCGTTGAGGTTCTCGGCGACGGTCTCCAGCACGGCGCGGGTGACGCCTTCTTCGTCGAGGTCGGCGGTGTCGCGACCGACGATCATCGAGACGGCGAGGCGGGATTGGGTTTGGTTTTTCGCCTCAAGCGGACGGATGACGGCCATGGCGTGGTCGTCCAGACTGCGGGTGGCGAGGAAGCAATAGACCCAGTAGGTGGCAGTCCAGGGGGCGGGCAGGAAGCGGCAGGTGAGCCAGACGACGGCGCAGGTTGCCGAGACGACGGCCAGCCAGACGGCTACTCCGGCCAATTGGGTTTGCTTTGTCGTCCCCTCCAGGAGCTTGGCCCAACGGGCGATGGCCGAGACGGGGTGGGGGAGCCAGCGGGGATCGCCTACGAGTAAATCAACCATAAATGCGTATAGAATAAACATTATCGCAGGAATTCCTCAAGTACTTGTTGCGATGAATGTTCGATGAGCCAGTCGGCTAGGCGGTCGTACATGAAGTGACGGTCGTTGGGCTGGATCTGGAGGCCAAGGAGATCGGAAGCAGGGCTGGCTTCCTCAAGGATTCCATGGAGATAGGTGCCAAAGACTCGCCCTTTGCAGCAACCGTCTGGCTGACCATCGGCCAAGTGAATAAATGGGACTACCCCCTCCTCGAAGGAAGTGGTAGTCCCCATATGGATTTCATAGGCCGAAGGGCTCCGTCCCCAATGGGGGGGGAGGTTGATGGAGCGGACTAGTTTGGGGGATTTTAGGGTGGTGTCTACGGGGAGGAGGTTGAGACCGGGGACTTCGCCGTGGGGAGACTCCAGGCCTTCAGGGTCGGCAATGCTACGGCCTAGCATCTGGTAACCCCCGCAGATTCCTACAATTAGCGCTCCTTGCTCGTGTTGCTTAAGAAGCCATTGGTCCAGGCCTTGGGATCGGAGCCAGAGGAGATCTTCGACCGTGTTCTTGGTACCGGGGAGGAATACGATGCGGAATTGCTTTGCTTTGGGGGCTTCGAGCCATTCGATCGGGCCCAGGTTCTGGAAATCAGTGAAGTTCGAGATCCTTGGGAGACGGATGACCGCGATGGCGGAGTCAACACTTATCGGGATACCTAGGCTGTCTTCTTCCGGGATTCGGATCGCGGGGTCTTTGGGGAAGACCCCTAGACAGGGGATTCCCAGGCGCTGCTCCAGGAAGCTTCTACCTTCGTTGAAAAGTTGAAGATCGCCTCGGAACTGATTGATCGCGAATGCTTTGATCAGTTTGCGCTGATGCGGGGGAAGGAGTTCGATCGTACCGAGGACGGAGGCGAAGACGCCTCCTCGCTCGATGTCCGCTACTAGCAGGACGTTGGCGCCGATTGCCTCCGCCAGGCGCATGTTTGTGATGTCGCGCGCTTGCAGGTTAACCTCGGCAATGCTGCCGGCACCTTCGCAGACGACTTGATCGAATTGGGCGGCCAGGCGGGCGTAGCTCTCAAGCACCTGCTCAAAAAGGTAGCCAGAGTGCTGGTAGTATTCTCGCGCCGGGATCGTTCGCCAAACTTTACCGTTTACAACAACTTGCGACCCGGTATTCGAGTTGGGCTTGAGGAGGACCGGATTCATGTCGGCCATCGCGGGAAGACGGCAGGCTTCGGCTTGGACGGCTTGGGCGCGGCCGATTTCTCCTCCCTCGATGGTCGGGTGGGAGTTGTTGGACATGTTCTGCCCTTTGAAGGGTGCGACCCGTACGCCGCGGCGTTGGAGGAGGCGGCAGAAGGCGGTAGTGAACCAGCTTTTACCGACGTGGGAGGCGGTGCCGCCGATGAAGAGGGGTTTAGGCATGGGGCCAAGCCAGGGCGACGGATTCGGCGGGGTAAGCGCGGGCGGCGGCACAGAGATATTGGAGGGCTTGCTCGGGGGTGAGCGGGGAGCTGTGGCAGACCAAGATCGCGTTGGGGGTGCCGAGGACGCCGTCCGATTCGGTGAAGTCGCCGACCTTTTCGAAGGCTACGGCAGCGGCTAAACCCAGGGAATGGAGTCGGGCGCGAAGGTTGATTTTGCCTGGCGGAAGCCAGACGACCTCCGATGTGCGGTGCCACGCCCCGTTGGCAGCCGCCCAACTGAGGACGGTTTGGGGGCGGGCGAAGCGGGCGATGACCGCTTCGCCCGCGAGTTCCAAATTGTAGGGCTTGGGGCTCACCAGGCGTTTACCATGCTCTGGACCACCTCGGACCGGCGTTTTCGGCAGTGCGGAGGGTGGCGTCTTTGCCTTCTTCCTTTTCGATCTGCCGGCCGAAGAGCCAGAGTAAATCGGAGAGGCGATTGAGGTAACGCAGGACGTTGGGCTGGAAGTCGTCGCCGGCTTCTTTGAGGCCCACCATCAGCCGCTCGCTGCGGCGGCAGATGGTTCGGGCGACGTCGTAGGCGGCCGAGACAGGGTCTTCGCCGGGGAGGGTCCAGTCGTTGAGGACGCCGGGCATGGCCTCGATGCGGTGGACGTGGGCCGTCAGTTCATCGATCAGGGCATCGTCGATGACGGGACGGCCTTTGGGACTTTCCTTGGGTGTGGAGACGGCGGAGGCGACCTTGAAAAGTTCCTTCTGAATGCGCTTGGTGGCGTCGTGAATTTCCTGATTCTTGCAGATCGAACGGGCGAAACCCATTGAGGAGATCAGCTCGTCCATGGTGCCGAAGGCTTCTACCAGAGGGGCCGATTTAGACACGCGGATGCCGCCGCTGAGGCCGGTTTGGCCCGCGTCGCCGCGCATGGTTGCAATTGACATAAATTCCTTCTTATCGAAACATCACTCTGAGACCGCTCAAGAAAGTGCCACCGGCACCGCGAAAGCCGTTCTCGTAAAAGGTTTGGTTGAGCAGGTTGTCCACTTTGGCGTAGCCGTTGAGGCTAAGCTTTTCGCCCTGCCAGAGGAGGCGATTCCCGACGATGTCGATCTTGGTGAGGCCGGGGTATTGATAGGCGCGGGCGCGGCCAGCGGCGGAGAGCGAGTTGTAGTAGTCGCTGGAATGGTAGAGGTCGACCGTGACGCTGGTACGCTTGCCGAGTTGTTGATTGAGCATCGCGCAAAGGGCGTGCGGCGGGATGCTGAGCGCCTGGAAGAAGCCACGGACCGCGGTGTCCTGATCGGTGTCGGCGTTGACGTAGGTATAGGAGGCGCGCAGGAGGGTGCCACGGCGGGGGCGCAATTCGACCGTCATTTCCGCACCGCGTGAGATGCCGCCCGCTCCGTTGAAGTAGCCGGAACTGCGGGCGAAGATGTCGGTGGCAGGGCGGACGACAGTGAGAGTGGAATCGAATTGTGTAAGGCGGGCGATGCGGGTGTAGAACCAGGTGCCGCTGACGCGGATCTTATCGCGCCAGAGGTATTGATCGATGCCGGCGTCGAGGCCGTTGTAGCGGTCTGGGGAGAGGCGCGGGTCGCCGTTGGGGGAGAAGACGACGGCATTGAGCGTGGCGTTGTAGGAGAAGCCGGAGCCGAAGCGCTCGTAGAGGGCGGGGGCGCGGTAAGAGTTGCCAAAGTGGGCGCGGAGTTTGGTGCCGGTCTTGGCGGCAAAGTAGGAGGTGGCGATGTCGCCGGTGAGGGCCTTGGGCGGCCCGTTGAAGCCGATGGTCTGGTAGGGGTTGGCGGTGCCTCTGTAGACAAAGTCGGGACGATCGAGATTGAAGAACTGGGCGCGGCCCGACATTGAGATTTGCAAGCGCTGTTGGAGGAGCATGACTTGATTGGCGAAGTAATAAGCCTGGGAGCGCTGACCGGCGCGCGTTTGCGTGGAGACAGTAGCGGGCGCGGGCAGGCGGTTGTCGTCGGCGTTGAGGTAGGTTTCGCGCTCGTATTCGGCACCGGCGCTGAAGGCGTCCCAGGAGCGGGGGCGCAAGTTGAGGCGGGCGGCGGCGGTATCAATGCCGCCTTCGAATTGACTGAAGTTGGAGACCGTGGGCTGCGAGCCGAAGCCTGCGGGGCCGTTGGCGAAGGTGCGGTTGGTGTGGACCTTTTGGTAGCTGGCTTGCCAATCGGCGGTTGCGCCGAGAGCCTGGCGGATGATGAAGGCGGTGGACCAGAAGCGGGAGGCGCGGCGATTGTCGGGGTCGTCGCGATTGGGAATGAAGGTGCCGACGCCGTCTTTGAAGGGGACGGCGGCGACGATGGCCG
>JANXUM010000225.1 GCA_025356215.1 Bryobacter sp.
GTCATCGGCGTCATGCCCAAGGACTTCCAATATCCGCGACGCGAGGTGCAACTCTGGACGGCAATGCAATTCGATAAGGACGACTTCGCCGACAGGGGCAACTGCTTCCTAGCCGTGATCGCACGGCTAAACAAGGAAGTCTCCCTGGTTCAGGCGAGGGCCGAGTTGAAGTCCGTCGCCGTGAACCTGGAGCGGCTGTATCCGAAGGAGAACGCACAAAGCGGAGTGTCCGCGCTGCTTTTGCGCGACGAACTCTCGTCGCGATCCCGGATGCTCGTACAAGTGCTGGTAGCGGCGGCGCTGTTTGTTTTGTCGATCGCCGTGACGAATTTGGCAAACCTCTTTTTGGCCCGCACTGCGGCACGGCGAAATGAGATTGCGGTGCGCTTGGCGCTGGGCGCAAGTCGGGCGAGGCTGGTGCGCCAGCTCTTGACCGAGAGCTTACTGCTGGCCAGCGCGGGTGGATTGCTAGGCACAGCGATGGCGATCATGGCGGTGCCGCTTTTGGCGAGGATCGTTCCATCTAACTTGCCGATCGCCTCGGTGCCCGGCGTCGACTGGCGGCTGCTGGTCTTCGCGGTCTCCTCGACCGTTTTGACAGCGGTCGCTTTCGGCATCCTTCCAGCGCTCAGGGCGACAAGCGGTGGCCTGAACCTGCGGGCTGCCACCGGCACGCGCAAAGACACCGTGCGCCGGGCGCTGGTCGTCGCACAGGTGGCGGCCTCCATTGCCCTCGTCGTCTCCACCGGCCTGTTGGCGCGAGCACTGTTACAAGTGGGGAGCGCCAACCCGGGATTCGCAACGGAGAACCGGCTGATCTTTCGCACTTCGCTGCCCATGCCGAAGTACCTCGCGACGGCACCGCGGGAACGCTTCTACGCGACCGTGCTGGAAGAGCTCCGCGCACTGCCGGGTGTCACCGCGGCGGCGGCGGTGAGCTTCCGACCGATGGGAGACTTCCGGGGCGGCATTTGGTCGATTCTAGTCGGTGATGTCAAGACAGACACAGGCGCGGTCGCGCGCTTTGTCACTCCGGGCTACTTCACCGCGATGAACATTCCGATTCTTCGCGGGCGCGATGTAAATGATTCCGACGGTCCAAGGTCCTTGCGCGTGGCCGTGGTCAGCGAATCGTTTGTCCAGCGGCTTTGGCCCGGAGAAAGCGGCATCGGCAAAAGCTTCGGCGTGCCCTATGGCGGCATGCAATTGACGATCATCGGCGTGGCAGCGGACATCCGATTTCGCGGCATGGAGCAGAAGAGTGAACCTCAGATGTACTTTGCCCATGCGCAATGCCCGGACGCGGCCTTTGTCTGGTTCGCGCCGAAGGATTTTGTAGTAGCGAGCACGGGCGACGCGATGACATTGATGCCCGCCGTGCGCCGGGCGGTGGCCAAGGCCGATCCCTTGCAACCCATCTCGGATGCTCAAACCATTTCAGAGCTGATCGAAGGCGAGACGGCGTCAAGAAGGACGCAACTGTGGGTGATCGGCGCGTTTGCCATCGCCGCGTTTTTGCTGGCCGCTTGCGGTATCCACGCGCTCTTATCGTTTGCCGTCTCTCAGCGCGTACCCGAGATCGGCTTACGACGGGCCTTGGGCGCGCAGACCAGCGACATTGCCAAGCTTGTCCTGGGCGAGGGAGCGGCGCTGTGTTTCGTTGGATCCATCATCGGTGTCGCGATCGCCTATGCACTGGGCAAAAATATGGAGGCATTTCTGGCTGGGGTAGCTCCGACGGACGGAACGACGCTCCTATCCGCCATCTGCCTCGCCTTCGCGATGACCGGCATCGGCACGCTCATCCCCACTGCCCGGGCCCTTCTGGTAGATCCGGCGCAAGCCCTGCGCGCTGAGTGACGCCTAGCTTCGCCTGATACAATCGCGGCGATGCGAGTTATATCCTTACTCTTTGTACTAACTGCCCTGGCCTTTTGTCAGGCCATCTCGATCGTCAACGGCCCCGTCGACTACCAGGTGTACCAGCGCGGCGTGGACGGCAAGGCGGACATCCCAGTGGAGATGACGGTCACCGGTGCCGACGGCAAGAACGTGTTCTTCAGCCTGAAGCGTGGCATCGTCCCGGTCCCCGGCTTCCTTGTGTACGACTTGGGCAAAGTGGAGAACGGCAAACTCAGCAGCGTTATTCGCGGCGTGCCTACCGGCGGGCCGTATCGCCTTGAGTGGCGTACCTCGCGTTTGGGTGCCGCCATCGCGGCGCGCAGCGACGTGCTGGTTGGCGACATCTGGCTACTGGCAGGTCAATCGAACATGGAGGGCGTCGGTGACTTGGTGGACGTCGAAAAGCCTTCGGACAAGGTGAATTCGCTCAATCAACTCGACGAATGGGTCAACGCCAAGGAGCCACTCCACGAACTTCCCGGTGCCGCCGATCGGGTGCACTGGCGCAAGAACGCGGCGGGCGATCTGGAGCGCTTATCGGGCGAAGCACTGGCCAAGTTCCGCGCCGCCCGTAAGAAGGGTGCCGGCATGGGCCTGCCCTTCGCCATCGAATATGAAAAGCGCACCGGCATCCCGGTGGGCCTCCTGCCCTGCGCGCACGGCGGCACGTCGATGGCCCAGTGGAGCCCCGATTTGAAATTGAAGATGGGCGACTCACTCTATGGCGCAACGCTCCGTCGCGCCGCGCTGGTGGGCGGCAAGGTCAAGGGCATTCTCTGGTATCAGGGCGAGAGCGACGCCAGCCCGGCGGCTGTCGCCGTGTTCCCGGACAAATTCGCAAAGCTTGTGGCCGCTTTCCGTGAGGATCTCGGCCAGCCCGACCTGCCCTTCTACTCGGTTCAGATCGGTCGCCATGTCAACAACGCGAACGTCAAGGAATGGAACATGGTGCAAGAGGCGCAACGGCTCTCCGAGACCGCGATCCCAAACACCGTCGTCTTCTCGGCCGTAGACGCCGATCTCGATGACGGCATCCACGTCTCGACTCAAGACCACAAGCGGCTGGGCCGGGCGATGGCCGGCGTCGCCGCCGGCAAGTTGAAGAAGGGTCCGCACATGTCGGAGATCTCCGTCGAAGGCCAAACCATTCGCGTGCGCTTCAATGAGGTAAACGGCAAGCTCGGCGCCGCCGGGCGCATTGGCGGCTTCAGCGCCCAATCGGCGGAAGGGGAAGAACTGCCGCTGATTTACAAGGCGACGCTCGACGCCAATGATCCCGCCAGCGTTTTGCTGCACTTTGCCGGCAAAATGCCCGATGGCGCGCAGTTGAGCTACGGCCGCGGCAAGAATCCCTACGCCAATCTTCG
>JANXUM010000251.1 GCA_025356215.1 Bryobacter sp.
GTCGCGCCGGGCGCCGTCGGCGCGCGGCGCGACTTCGTACCGCACGCTGTCGGGACGACGACCGTCCGTATAGGTGGATTCGGACCGGAAGGTCGCGATCTCCACCGCGCCCAGACGCATCACCCCAAAGCTCGCACCCACCAGCACCGCCGCTGGAAACAGAATCGTAATTTGTTCCGGCCAGGCGGGCGTCGCGACATCAAAATCCTCAGGCTCGAGACCCAGCAACCGGTCGCGCACGCAGCCCCCCACCCAGTAGGCCGCATGGCCCGCGGCGCGCAGTGCGCGAACGATCTCGAGTGCTTGCGATTCCGGTGTCACTCATTTCAGCCTAGAATAGGAACTGCGGTGCCCATGAGGCATTCGCGAATTATGTCCAGTCCCTCCTCTGACGGTTCCGTTGCGAATAGCGTGAACCAATCCTCAACGACAACCAAAATTGTCGTGGCCACCACGGTGGCGCTCTCCTTCATCAGTTTTTGGCGCGGTGCGGCGATTGTCTTGAGCGACATGGCCTCGACGATGTTCTACATCGGCGGAATCGTGGAGCAGGCGATCGGTAAAAGCGCGCCTTGGTTCATTCTCGCCGTCATGGTCTACAGCTTCGCCGTGCGCAGTGTTTATCTGGAAAGCTGCAGCATGTTTGTGCGTGGCGGCGTATACGTCGTCGTTCGAGACGCCCTTGGGACCACGATGGCCAAGATCAGTGTCAGCGCGCTCATCGTCGATTACATTCTTACCGGTCCAATATCCGCCGTGGCCGCTGGGCAGTACCTCGGACACCTGTTAAACGAGACCTTTGAAAAACTGCACCAGCCGTATCACCTGGATCCCGCTGGCTTCGCCGTCGCCTTCGCCGTGGCGGTGACGCTCTATTTCTGGTGGAGCAACATCAAGGGCATCCACGAGAGCTCCCACAAAGCCCTGCGCATCATGCAGATCACTACCGTGATGGTTGTGATGTTGTTGATCTGGAGCGCGTACACGATTCTGGTGCGCGGCGGAGCGCCGCTGCCTCCGGCCCCAACTCTCGAGAACATCCGCTTCACGCCCGATTCGCTTGGCTGGTTTGATGGCACTTTCTGGCCCAAGATCGCCGTCTTCGGCCTGCTCGTCGCTTTCGGGCACAGTCTGCTGGCAATGAGCGGCTTTGAAACTTTGGCGCAGGTTTATCGCGAAATCGTGTCGCCGAAGATGAAGAACCTCAAGATCACGGCGAACATTGTTTGCATCTACGCGGTCTTGTCGACGGGCGTCATCTCGCTGCTGGCAGTCATGATCATTCCCGATTCGATCCGGCCGAAGTACTACGACAACCTGATTGGCGGCATGGCGATGAGCCTGGAAGGCGATCCGCTGCTCAAATACGGCTTCCACATCTTTGTCGTCATTGTCGGCACGCTCATCTTGAGCGGGGCTGTGAACACGTCCATTATCGGTGCCAACGGCGTACTCAATCGCGTCGCCGAGGATGGCGTGCTGCTCAAATTCTTCCGCAAGCCGCACCACAAATTCGGCACCAGCTCCCGCATTATCTATCTCGTTACGATTCTCCAAATCCTGACAATCATCGGATCTCGTGGCGACGTGCTGTTGCTTGGCGAAGCCTACGCGTTTGGCGTGGTCTGGAGCTTTGCGATGAAGGCGCTGGGTGTGCTGGCGCTACGCTTCCAGCGCCACGATCAGGAGTATAAGTTCCCATTCAACCCCCGGATTGGTGGCCGCGAGTTTCCGTTTGGCTTGGCCGCGATGACCGCGTCGTTGTTTTTGATTGCCATAGCCAATCTGGTTTCGAAGAAGATCGCGACCGTTTACGGCATCAGCTTTACGATTCTGCTGTTTGGGCTGTTCACAGTGAGCGAGATTGTCAACCGGCGGCGCCAAAAGCGCAAAGACAAGGGTCTTGAGCAGTTCAGCTTGGAGCATCAGGTTGAGGTCACTTCCGATTGTCTGGAGGCGCGCCCGGGTAGCGTCCTTGTGGCCGTTCGCGGCTGGAAACAGATGGAGCACCTCAAAAAGGTGCTGGAAAAGACGAATCTTCGCCGCCACGATATTGTAGTGATGACCGTACGCCCGGTGGCCGTCGGCACTGGCGAACACGATCTGTCGGACGAGCAGTTGTTTACCAGCTATGAACAGGAGCTGTTCTCGCACGTCGTTCAAGTGGCTGAAAAAGAAGGCAAGCCGCTCGATCTGCTGGTTGTGCCGGCGGTGGATCCCTTCGACGCCATGGTGCAGACGGCGCAGAAACTTAAGTCATCTCGCCTGGTGTCCGGTGTCAGCCCCAAGATGGCCAGCGAAGAACTCGCCCGCCGCATCGGGTTGGCTTGGGAACGACTGCCAGAGCCCCGCCACCCCTTTTCGCTGGAGATCATCGCCGAGGGCCGTCCTAGCGTCTTTGTCAACCTTGGGCCGCACCCGCCCCGCCTCTGGCCCGAAGACTTGGACCGCTTACACGAGATCTGGCTCAAGCTTTCGAGCGAGGAGCAGTTTGGCAGCCGTCTGCATCATCGTGACGTTATTGGGCTGGCCCTCACCCGTTTGGAAGTGGACCTCACGACGGCGGACCGGGAAGAGATCGTCAAGCAACTCGGCCAGGAGCTGCGCAAGAGCTAGCTTGCAATTGATCGGCACCAACAGAAGGGCCCCGCTTAAGGCGGGGCCCTTTTTACGACCTGCGGAGCTCGACCGACACGAAACCCCGTTATCCCGGTCAGCCTCTGCGCAAGTACCTACTCCAAATCACGCGCTACCCATAAGAAAAGCCCCGCACAAGGCGGGGCTTTTAATGAACCAAAGGGTTTAGAGCTATGCGCGCTTGCGGCGAGCAGCGGCCAGAGCCGCAATTCCAAGGCCGACGAAGGCGAAGGTGGCGGGCTCAGGAACCCGCGCTTGGTCGGTAAGCAAAACATCGTCGACAATCGCGCCCGCGAAGCCAGCGTCACCAGAAGCGTCTGTGAATCTCAGCTTCAAAAGACCCGCGTTGAGTGCGGTCGGCGTAAAGTTCACTGTGACGGTGCTTGCCGTCGAATAGAGTGAGGTGTTGTAGGTTTGGTCAAACAACGAACCACCCGCGCCAACTTGCACACGCAGCATCGCGTTTAGGGCACCAGCTCCGCTCGATAGCGGGGTTTGGGTTCCGCTGCGATTATCGTTCCACTGAAAAAGCACGAAGCTTAAGGTGTACTGGATGCCTTGCAGGAAGTTAATCGAATTAGTGGTTTCGAATACACCGCGATTGCCGCCGCCACCTGTGGTGTCGATACACTTCTGGGTGTTGTCGGCGAAAAAGCTCGCGCACAAGCGACCGTAGCCATCACCGACCGATCCAGGGGTGTTTGGCGCGCCGTTGATGTCGATTGAACCCGACAGCAACGAAAACCCTGTGCCCGCAATCGCGCCCGCTAGAGTCTGCGGAGTGCCGACAGAGACGGTCGCACCTTGAAAATTCTCAGAAAAAAGTGTTGCCCCGCTCGCCGTTCCGAGCACAGAGGCCAAAATCATTCCAAATAGAAACTGCTTACGCATGTTCCCTCCTGATTGTAGAGTATACATGAAAACCAACGATTGCAAGAGAAGAGGTGGGCGGCAAATGCCTTAGTTGGTTGGAGATAGACCCGTAGGGCCGAATGGCCTAGCCCGGAATCTTGCGAGGTTTGGGAGGCGGAGCCTGTTCCTTCAGGTATTCATGATCACTGTAACAAGTACAGCAGCGCACCTTTGCGGGGTCCGTTTCACGCAGCGAGACGATGTTGTGATTGGTCAGGCGCTTGCACTTGACGCAAAAATCGTCAACGGTATCTCCAAGGCGATAATCTGAGGGAAACCGGTCTTTAAGGTCCAAAGTCTGAGTATACAGCGAGCACACCCAGCTTGTGACACGATGAGAAGGCACTGAAAGACTATCAATGAAGAAAATTCTCCTAGTACTAATTGTGGTCGCGGGGTTGTTCTGGGCCTACCGCTCGCTCAGCGGCCCGAAGACGACCGACATGGCCCCCTCGAAACCCGTCGCCGCAATTCCCGCAGCCGCGCCAGTTGCCGGCAAGACCTTCAACAAGATGTTCCCGGAATCCGGCGATGGCTTGAAGGTCCAGTTCACGCAGGAAAAAGACGGCTACGCGCAAGCCGATCTGCTCAAGGGTGCCAAGAAGCTGGCCCAGTTGTCGATTTCCGACACGGAGGCGAATCCATCGGCGCGGGACAAGTTCAAAGACTCGACCAAAAAGATTGGTGGGCACGCGGCCGCCCCGGTAGGCGCGATGGGTACCGCCGTCTTAATCGCCAACCGCTATCAGGTTCAAGTGCGCTCCACGGACCCCTCTTTCACCGCCGCCGATCGCGAAGCATGGATCTCGAAATTCAAACTGGGAGAACTGAACTAATGAGCGAAAGCATCGATCAACTCGTCGACAAGTTGCCGACAAGCGGGATGACCGTCCGAGCTCTGGGCCTCCTTGACTTCGTCGCGCCCGGGCAATGGCAGAACATTACGGGATTCGATAATGCCATCCGCTACGTAACGAGCGAGACGGACGCCGACACCGTGGCCCGCATTCGCGCCCGGGCGCTGTCCTTGTATGACGATTCCTCACAAGGCTACCAACGCGCCGTTTCGATTTACCAGATGGTAGATAGCGCCGGCGGCAAGATTGGCCTGGCCTCAATGGCTCACATGTTGGGCGAAAAGGTGGGCATGCTCAGCTTCCTGAGCAGCCTCACCCCCAAGGAGGACAAGGCGCAAACGGTGGATCTCGGCTTGAAGCTTGTCGCCGAAATGGTGAGCTTCTGTTACGCGAATGGCTTTCCGGGAGACGGCATCGGCGACTTCATGGGCGCGGTGAGTTCCTACGAGAAGGAAAACCTGATCCGCCTGTCGGCCATCGTTGTCTTTGACGGCCTGATCCCGCTCGGCCCGGACTACGGCGCTAAATTGATGGATGCGGCATCTGGCTGGAGCCCCTCGGATCTTGAAAACAACGCGCTCTTCCAGCGCATCAAGGGCCTGATTCCCGGTGGAGGGACTACCGACGCGGCCTTCCAATTCGTGAACAGCGGGCTGGGCGCGATGAAGGATTACGTCGGCGGATTCGCCGGCGCCCGCGGCATTACTTTGGACGGGGTTCTGGGGCAGATGCGCGGTGTCATCGACTTTAGCGAAGGTAAGCTGGACCTGCTGGCCGCATTCTTGGACGTGAGCACCAACTACATGGAGCACACGGGAATCCAGTCGGTTTCGCGCAGTATAATTGAACGCGCGGTGGGGGAGATCTAGGAAATTCTCATGAAGATTTTTGCTACGGTCGTACTTTCTTTGGCGATGGCAATTAGCGCCTTTGCCGATCTTACTTACAGCTCAACCGTAAAAAGCGGGCCCGGGGCCGGCACGGTGACAAAACACTTCCTCAAAGGCAACCGGAGCAAAGCCGAGTCGGCCAACAGCGTCATCATTACCGATTACGATGCGCAGACGGTTACCATTCTCATGCCCGCCAATAAGACGTATCGCGTAACGCCGATGTCGCAGTCGAGCGCGGCGATGGAGAAGGCGGGTGGCGATATCAAGGCCGACGTGAAGGAAACGGGGGCCAAGAAATCGATTGGCGGCTTCAACTGCAAGCAGGTGATCATGACGCTCTCGATGACCGGGCAAACGCCGATGAACGTCGAAAGCGAAATGTGGGTCTCGCCCGATGTGCCAGGCGCGGCGGAGCTTAAAGCGATGGGTATGCGAATGGCCGAAAAGGGAGTGGGCGCGTCTGGAAGCACTCAGATGCAGAAGGCACTGGCTGATATTCAGCGCCAGACGGCCAAAATCGGCGGCGTACCCGTGCTCACGATCATGCGCATGAAACAGGGCGACGACGCACAGTCCAAGCAAATGCAGGCGCAGATGCAAGCGGCGCGCGCCCAGATGGAGGCGTTGAAGAAGCAGGGCGGGCCGGCGGCCGCGGCGGTGGAGAAGGCCATGGCCAATCTGCCGGCTGCCGGCGGCAAGTATTCGATGGAGGTCACGACCGAATCCAGCGGCTTTACGACGACGTCGATCCCGGCTTCTGAATTTACGATTCCCGCTGGCTACAAGAAAGCGGATCGCTAAGCATGCTGGCCATGCGGCATCGCGTCGTTGCGATGACCGTTTTGCTCGCGGGCGTCACCTACCTCGACCGCGTCGCCATCGGCGTCGTCGCGCCGCAAATCACCTCCGACTTGCACCTCACCAAAGTGCAGATGGGCTATGTCTTTAGCGCCTTCACGATCGCCTACGGCACCTTTGAGATCCCCACCGCCGCCTGGGCCGACCGCATCGGGGCGCGCGGCGTGCTTACGCGCATTGTCGCTTGGTGGAGCGCCTTCACCATGGTCACCGCCGCCGCCTGGAGCTATCTTTCTTTGCTGGTCATCCGCTTTCTGTTCGGCATCGGCGAGGCTGGCGCGTGGCCCTGCGTTGGGCGCGTTTTTTCGCGCTGGATACCCGCGCGCGAGCGCGGCAAAACGCAAGGCTTCTTCTTTGCCGGGGCGTTTCTCGCGGGAGCCTTTACACCCAAGATTGTCGTTTGGCTCAGTTCGATGATGCCTTGGCGCTGGGTCTTTGTCGTGTTCGGTTGTGTTGGCTTCGTTTGGTCAGTGAGCTGGTGGCTTTGGTTTCGCGACGAACCGCGCGACAAGGCGGGCACCTCTCCCGAAGAAGTTGCGATGATCGAGAGCGATCGCGGCCTCGCCGTCGGCAGCCATGGCGATTGGAAAGCCGTCTTCAAGATCCCCATCGTCTGGCCCATCTGCGTTAGTCACTTTGCCAACACCTACGGCACATTCTTCATCATCAGTTGGCTCCCCACCTACCTCAAAGAGGTTCGGGGAATGACAGAGAGCCAGATGACGATATTCGCCGGCCTTCCCATGTTCATCGCCGCCGGAGCGGCACTGGCGGGCGGTTGGGTCACCGATGTTCTCACCAAACGCCACGGCTTGGGCTGGGGCCGCGCCGGGGTTGCCGGCGGAGCGTACTTTGTCGCCATGACCGCCATGTTCTTTGCCGCGCGAGTGCCCGATGCCAAACTCGCCGCCAGCCTCATTGCTGTCAGTTATGGAGTCAGCATGTTCACGCTCGGCGCGGCTTTCTCCCTGTGCATCGACATTGGCAAAGAGAACTCCGCAGTGATGACGGCCACCATGAATACCGCGGGCCAGGTTGGCGGCACGCTCAGCCCGATCGCTCTGGCCTATCTCGTGCAGTGGTTTTCCAACTGGGCGCTCCCGTTCTATGTGATGTCCGGCTTGTACGGAGCAGCCGTGTTGAGTTGGATCGTCATCGGACGGCAGGTAAGAGATACTATGCTCGATGGCAAACATTGAAGGTCTCGGCGTTTTTTACCTCGGTGAAGAATTCGATCTCGAAAAGAAGCAGCGCAAGGGCAACCTTGTCCTATACGATTCCAAAGACTTGACCACCCACGCCGTCTGCGTCGGGATGACCGGCAGCGGCAAAACGGGTCTTTGCATCTCGCTGCTGGAGGAGGCCGCCCTCGACGGCATCCCTGCGATCTTGATCGATCCCAAGGGCGACCTATCGAATCTGCTGTTGCAGTTTCCCGATCTGTTGCCCGCCGATTTTGAACCCTGGGTGAACCCTGACGAAGCGACGCAAGCCCAGCTCAGCGTTCCCGATTTCGCCAAGCAGCAAGCGGCCACCTGGGCCAAAGGCCTTGCCGATTGGCAGCAAGACGGCGAGCGCATTCGCCGTCTGAGCGCCGCCGCCGAGTTCACTATTTATACACCGGGCTCGCGGATGGGCCGACCGCTATCCATTCTGAAAAGCTTTGAAGCCCCGGCCGCTGCCCTGTTGGATGACCGGGAAATGTTCACCGACCGCGTGGCAAACGCCGCCACCGCCGTCCTGAGCCTGCTTGGCATCGACGCCGACCCGCTGCAAAGCCGCGAACACATTCTGCTGGCCCAGATCTTCCAGGCCAATTGGACCGACGGCAAGAACCTCGATCTGGCCGGCATCATCTCGCAAATCCAAGACCCGCCATTTAAGAAAATCGGCGTGCTCGATGTCGACAGCTTCTTCCCGTCCAAGGACCGTTTTGCTCTCGCCATGCAGGTCAATAACCTGTTGGCCAGCCCCGGCTTTCAGGCCTGGATGGAAGGCGAGGGTATGGACATCGGGCGGATGCTAAGAAATTCGCAGGGCAAGCCCAAGGTTAGCGTCATTTCCATCGCCCATCTCAACGATCAGGAGCGCATGTTCTTTGTCGCACTGCTGCTCAACGAGATGCTGGCTTGGGTCCGCTTGCAGGCCGGTACCTCCAGCCTGCGCGCGCTGCTGTACATGGACGAGATCTTCGGCTACTTCCCTCCGCTGGGTAATCCTCCCACCAAGAAGCCGCTGCTGACTCTCCTCAAGCAGGCCCGCGCCTTTGGCGTTGGCATCGTTCTGGCGACTCAGAATCCAGTCGATCTGGATTACAAAGGTTTGTCCAATTGCGGCACTTGGTTTATCGGACGCTTGCAAACCGAGCGCGACAAAATGCGTTTGATGGAGGGCCTCAGCGGGGCCAGTGCACAGGCCGGCGTCGCTTTCGATGCGCAAACGACGGAGCGCATTCTTTCCAGTCTGGGCAAGCGCGTCTTCTACATGAACAATGTGCATAACAACACTCCGGTGATCTTTCAGACCCGCTGGGCGTTGAGTTATCTGCGGGGCCCGCTGACGCGCGATCAGATCAAGACCTTGACGGCCAAAGGTCCGCAGCCGGATGCCCCGGCGGATGGCAACTCGGCCAAAATTCCGCAACTCGCCGCGGCTGCCGCCCGGCCCGTGTTACCGCCGGATGTCGTCCAGAAGTTTCTCCCCCCACGGGGAAAAGTGGATGGCCTGATGTACTACCCGCACATGTGCGTCGCCACCAAGATCCGTTTTGCCGATACGAAGAGCGGCGTGGACGAGACGGTGGATCGCGTGTACCTTTCGCCGGTGAAGGAC
Organism: Bryobacter sp.; assembly: GCA_025356215.1. Classification (GTDB taxonomy): domain Bacteria; phylum Acidobacteriota; class Terriglobia; order Bryobacterales; family Bryobacteraceae; genus Bryobacter. The sequence continues at coordinate 8,990 of JANXUM010000251.1, forward strand.
GACAATACGCCTGTGGAGTGGAGCGAAAGCCAGGTCGTTGACCTCCATCCGGATGAACTCGAAGGCGACCCGACCGAGGGTGTCGGCTATGCCGAACTGACCGGCGCGGCGACCAAGGCCAAGAACTACACCGGATGGCAAAAAGATCTCGTCACCTACGTCTACGGCAACGAGACACTCGATATTTTTAGCGTGCCCGACGTCAAAGAGTTTTCGCAGCCGGGCGAAAAGGAGGCAGATTTCCGGGCCCGCATTTCGCATCAATTGCACGAGGAGCGCGACGCTGCCGTGGCCGACATTCGCGCCAAGTATCGCTTGAAGGTGGAAGCTGCGGAAGAGCGCATTCGCAAGGCCCAAGCCGCAAAGGATTTGCAGGCGCAGCAGCGCTCAAGTGAAATGGTGAGCACCGGCATCAGCATCCTCGGTGGAGTGCTGGGCGCGGTGTTCGGGCGGGGAAGCGTCGTATCGAAGACCAATATCGGCAAGGTCGCCACGGCCGCGCGGCAGGCGGGCAAGGTCATCAAGGAACAGGGCGACGTCTCCCGTGCTGGCGATACTGTCGAGGCCTATCAGGCGCAGCTTGCGGACTTGCAGCAACAGGTCGAGGCCGAAGTGGCGCAGGTGGCGGCCCGCATGGACGCCGCCAACGCGCCTGTGGAGAAGGTGAGCTTGAAGCCGAAAAAAACCAACATCAACATCGGCTTCACCGCGCTGGTTTGGGCTCCGTGCAAGGTGGCGGACGGTAAAGACCCCGAGCCAGCTTGGTAGGCTGCTAAGGCTTTAACTCGATCCTCAAACTGGGATCGGTTTCAAATTCGTTGACGATCTCGTTGTAGCGCGCGATCAATTCGGCGACGGCCAGCTTGCAACCGCTGGCGGCAAATTTACCGAGCTCATACAAATTCAGCGCCACAAACTGCTCGATTTCGAAAACGTCGATCCGGTCGGCTAGGCCAACGTTGGCGGCCAGCCCTTCGGCCACGGCCAGCCGGGCCCGCACCGTTACCAAGACAGGCCGATAGCCGGAATTGAGGTTCTCACGGCACTTCTCGATGACGGCCTCGCCGGGCGACGTGGTCACATGGATTACGACGTCGCCGCAGAGAAAATCGCCAGGACGCGCGTTCGGCGCATCGGCTGTAGAAAAGCTGTTGTGCTCCAGTTGCCCGACACCTATCGCGCAATCCAGCTTGGCCCCAACTAAGTGCTGAAGGATTGCACCCGCATAGTACAAACCCGGCGAAGCCTTCTGCCGCTCCACGGCTTGATCGATCAGATCGCGAATCACCATGCGTAAACTTTTGGACGGATCGAGGCGCAATCTAAACGGCTTGGCGGCAAAGAAATCCCGCACCCTGTCTACCCAGAAACTTTCAACTTCTCCGAGGTCTAAAACGCCCTCAACTTGCTGTGCATTCAAGAACACGACGTAGTCGCGCATGTTTCCCAAGCTGCCGCGCGAGGTGCGCCCACCCTCCGCCGCTAACACTCGCGTGATCGCGTGGCGCTCGAGGATCGACTGCACCGCACCCTTTCCCAGGCTCAACACTTGGCCCCCGCCCTCTGTTACCAGAGCGTCAGCGTTGAGTGGCAATCCCGACTTCCGCGCATGTTCTGTAACGACAAGGGCTACGCACAGCGCACCCTTGCCTTTGAACGAATGCTCGGACGCAAAGCGCGCGAGCGCTTCAGCCAGTGTCAAGCCGCTTTCTTTCTTTTGGCCGCGCTTGCGTCTAATAGCGGCTCGAGGAGATTGGCGGCCAAAAATCGCACGACTGGAACGGCCAAC
>JANXUM010000257.1 GCA_025356215.1 Bryobacter sp.
AAGACACCAGCCCCGCCCCGCCGTGGCACGGAGCGCAATTCTCTTTCAGCACCATCGTGCCGTCTTGTGCGAGAGCCGAAGTCAATACGAAAAATGAGCCAAGGGCCAGCCGATGCATGACGCCATTATATGCAATCCGCATTACGTCTAAAAGCAAAAAGGCCGCCCGAAGGCGGCCTTTTTGCGAGAACAGGAGAGTTCTTATTGCTTCTTGCGGCGGGCGAAGGCCAAGCCAGCCAAGCCAGCGCCGATGAGGGCGTAGGTTGACGGCTCAGGAACAACGGCTCCACCACCGGTCGAGGAACTGCTGGATGAGCTGCTCGACGAGCTGGACGAGGCACCGACACCGTTGACGAAGCGAACGCTGTCGAACAGCACTTGGTCACCGTTGAAGAACGGCGACTGATCCGCACCGGTGAAGGTGAAGGTCACAACGTTGAAGGAGGCTAGCGCCCCATCACCCTGGTAGCCGATTTGACCACTGCCGCTGGTGGCACAAGTCGCGCCACTGCAGCTCTGGTTGGCCAAGTTCGCCGTGACCGCAGTGCCACCGGTTCCGAAGGTCACCGTGTTGGCAGTCGCCAGGTACGCACCACCCGGAGTCGTCGCACCGTCGTTACCGAAGTATCCCGTGATGAAATCCGTAATCGAGCTGCCGAAGGTAAACGTCAGCGTGCGGGTAAAGTTGCTGGCTACCGCAGTCGAGTTGCTGTAAGTGTAAGCGCCGCCGCCCGTGCCGCCGAAAGTGGTTAGGTACTTGCTATTCAATCCGCCAGTGCCCGTTGCATATCCGCCCGCACTCGCGGCGATCGCAAAGTTACCACCGGTGTTGTAGGTACCGGATCCGGTTGTTGCTGAAACCGTCACGGTGTTGCCACCGATGTTAAAAGCAAGTGAGCTGAACGATCCCAGGGGGAAAGTCGAGCTGCTTTCAAAGTCAATTAAGTTTCCGCCAGCGCCGGCGGTTGCGCCAGTCCCAGTGGTGATTACGCCTGCGTAGGAAGCCACGGAGACCCCTAACGCCAGACCAAGTGTGTATACGATGCGCTTCATTCAATTTCCTCCGTTGAACACAGTACTAAAGATATAGTCTGTGAAGTCTTGATATTAGTACAACTTGCGAGGCTTGGCAATAGAAAATCTGAAAACCCTGTTTTTTCTCGTATTTCCCACCGGAGTACCGCTGGGACTTTCCATTGGTACGACCAAACTCCGCCTACGGACAAGCTATCGTCGGAATGGTAGTATCACTTTAGTCCTTCTTCGGGCAATCGCTGTTCTTGGGTCCCAAGGCCCAGGGAGAGAGGAAAGTCCGGTCTCCATCGGGCGGCGTGCCGGCTAACGGCCGGGCTGGGTCGCTTAAAGCGGCTTGGACGGAAAGTGCCACAGAAAATGTACCGCTTTCTCTGAATTAAGGGAGAGTAAGGGTGAAAAGGTGCGGTAAGAGCGCACCGCGGGGCGAGCAATCGTACCCGGCAGGGCAAACCCCACGCGGAGCAAGGCCAAATAGGGGAGCAGAGGCGGCCCGTCTCATTATGACTCCCGGGTAGGCTGCTAGAGCGCCGTAGCAATATGGTGCCCAGAGGAATGATTGCCTGCGGTTGGGGCTCGCCCCGGCCGTAACAGGAACCGGCTTACAGAAGAAGGACGCAAAATTGAAAATCCCGCCGCCTGAGATCTCTTTCGAGGGGCTCACGGCGGCGGGATTCTGCAAGACCAATACGCATGAGGCGACGGGTCTACTATCGCATGGGCTTGGACGCTGCCACTACCCACGGTGATCACTACTGCGTTAGTAGTCGATCACCTCACGCAAGATCTCGTCTTTATTACTGCCAATAATCATCTAGACTGGATCACCTCCTTCTTCAGTGATGCCCTGATCTTAAATCGATTCGCGTATCTCGTCAAGAAAAAAGTCACACGCAGTACAAGTTGTTGTGGCTCTCCAAATTTGCCCGCTATTTGTAGCGTGGCTGTTCGCAAATCCTCAACAAAGCTGAGTTGAGATGCAATGCGTGGGGGCAAGAGCGGCTAAAATCGAAAGTGTGGCGACGTCAGTTCTAGCCCCGGAGCGCATCCCCTCGGCGGAGCTGCGGCCGCAAAACGCAAACCGCCGCGCTTTTGCCGGGTTTTTCTTAATCGGCGTGCTCATCTCGACGCCCGCAACAACCCTGCTGGTCTGGAACTATCATCTCCAGCCGCCCTATTCGGTGATCGGCGGACACTTTTTCAGTTACGCCCTCGGCGTCCTCCTCGCGCTGCGCACGGGTCGTCTGCTCCTCACGCGCCTTGGTGCTCATCGCCTGCTGGCCCTGTCAGCGTTGGCCGGGGCCATTGGCATCATGATGCCAGAGTTTAGCCTTCCGCCAGCCGCGTCCGCCCTTCGGCACGCCTCCTTCGGCATTCTCGGTTTGGCCTTGGGCGGAGTGATGGCGGCCACCTTCCAGTTGGTTCAGCGCCTCTATCAGCAAGACGCCGCCGCAACAGTCAACGTCGCTGGCGGGTTGATGGGGCTGGGCGCGCTATTGCCGGCTTTATTCAGTGCGATTTCGTATTCTTGGACCGAGTTTCGCGGCCTCTTCGTGCTGCTTGCCTTGATTCCTCTCGCAATCGGCCTCTTTGTGTTCCGCCACAAGCCCGCCGCCCAGGTCTCCACTCTCGACCTCGGCTTCGTTGACGTCCTACGTGAATTCCGTAGTCCCGTCCATCTACTCTTCGCCGCGCTGCTCTTCTTTGAGACCGCCGCTGAACTCTCTGTTGCCCAGTGGGCTCCTCTCCATCTTGTGCTCAGCTCGGGAATGAGTCCCGCCGCCGCGCTCTATTTCCTGTCGTTCTACTGTCTCGCTCTGCTTACTGGCCGCTTCGCCGCACAAGCGATGCTCCAGCGCTATTCCCATCGCCGCCTTCTGATGGCGAGCGCGGCAATGTCATGGATGGGAATATCGATCCTCGGCAGCGCCAACAACATGACCGGCGCCGCGCTTGGCCTGGCGCTTTCGGCCTTCGGCTTCTCTTTCGTTTATCCGCTCCTGGTGGAACGCATCGGAGCCCGCTTCCGCGAGTATCACTCCAGCGCTTTTCATGGCGTCTTCGGGCTTGGCATGCTCGGCGGCTTCCTCGCTCCGGCTTTGATTGCATTCTGGGCCGCTTACTCCGGCGAAGCCGCCGCCATGACGTTGCCTCTCGTCTGTAGCTTTCTGGTCTTCGTCCTTCTCGCACTACTCTGGATCGAGTCGAAAATCAGCGCCGCCCGAGTTGTTCGAAGCTAAGATCCAGCACCGGATATCGATTCCAGTCCTTGTAGTCAAAGTGCCACCACTCGTCGCTATTCACCTTAAACCCCCTGTCCTCTAGCGCCTTGCGCAACAGCCCGCGCAGCCACCGCTGTTGGGAGCTGCCTCCGGGGTACTCGGGGTAAGCTCGATCCGACATCTCGTCGTAGCCGCTCACCGTCTCCACTGCTTGGCCGGTCTTGAGGTCGTACATCGATAAATCGATCGCGCAGCCGCGATTGTGCCGCGATCCTGTAGCCGGATTCGCCACAAAGTTGCGCTGCCTCACCGGCGTCGCCTCCCAGAACATCTTCGTCACTTTCCAGGGACGGTACGCGTCGTGGATCAAGAGTCCGTAGCCGAACTGTGCCAGCCAGCGATGCGCTTCGACCAGCGCTTCCGCCACCGGCCGCTGCGCAAATGCGCCAGCCTGTGAATACAACGGTGATGCCATGAAGTTGTTCGCTGTCGCATAACGTATATTAAATGCAGGGTCACTGGCAATCCCCGCAGGTCCACAAGATCGGGCGGCAATAGGCCAGCCGGCTGCGTAGGCGGCGCGCTGGCGGCGGCGATTTTCAGTAACTCCCCCAGCGGCTTCTGCATCTCCACGCGGAAGTTTCGATTCGGCTCCGGTAGCCGCGGGTAGAACACTTTCCCCAGGCGAAGCCCTTTGGGCTCCATTCGGATCTCCTCCCCGGCGTGACGAGAGGTCTTGGGAAAGCGATACCGCCCCCGCCCGGTCGGCTCAAGGTCACTCAGGTCGGTGGAATCGATCAGACAAGTCAGCTTACCGCCGCGCTCGGCGAGATAGATCTTCTTCGCCTCCGATCCATACTCGCCCAGATATTTCAAAAGGGCTTTGGGTGGGGCGGCCGGCAGTGTCGCGCCATTCTCCAGCAGCCCGGGGGCGATCGGCGGCTCAGCGCCCGCCATCGTCAACAACATCATTAAAGTGATCATCGCAATCCTATCTCCGGCATCGTAATCTTCGCTTTCTTCAGCGTAGCGGTGATCCGCACGCGCCGGGCTTCGCCAGCCCTCTCCTCGGTGCGATTGAAGGTTTTCGGCCAAAACGCCCGGCCAAATTCCAGAGTCGACGCCCCATCGGCGATGTGCGGCGTCCATTCCATGGGCCTCCAGTCCCTCCACAACCTTGCCCCGTTGGCGTCCAGCCACTCCAATTCGATGGCTTCAGGCGCGGCATCCGCAACTCCAGAAATCGCAAATCGAATGCTCTCCCACTTGGCTGGTAGAGAAAATTCAAGCCCACCCGCTGGCTCCCACCGCGCCACGGCCGTCTCCGGTAGATCGAAGCGATAAGCGCGAATATGAAAGCGCCCATCGCGGGAAGGGAACTCTGCCACCTCCGCCGGCGGCTTTTTGCTCAGCGCCACGACGCGCCTCCAACGTTCTTCGTAAGCGGGCATCACGTCCGACACAAGCCACACCATCCGTCCACGCTCGGCCAACCCTGGCCCACCGTTTTCGATGTCCGGCTCCGCCACACCGATCTTGCCGCCGCTCAACACATACACCGTTCGCGCGATCCCCCAGGCCGGTGTCGACGCTTGCAATTCCGCATGGCCCTCCAGCCATCGTGTCGCCTTCACCGTCATATCGCTCCAGTGGTGCATCCCGCCGGTCCGCGCCGCCGCCGCGCTAAACCAGGCATAACTGCGCGTGGCATCCCAGCCCGCCAGCAACAGTACCGCGCAGGCCAAATAGCGAACAACCCGTCCCGCCCCCGCCAAGCCGATCGCCGCTCCACATTGCCACATTGGCGCCATCAACAGTAAGTGATGCATCCGCCCCGCGTCGGGGAATAACAGGTTGGCGCACCAGACTCCGATCGATGTGGCGTAGAGAAGCAACGCCATGCGCTGCCGTTTCCACAACGCGGTAAGTAAGCCCCCGCCAAACAGCATGTGTAGCCAATAGCCGCGCCAAAGTTCGTCTGGTGGAATGCCGGCAAAGCCCAGCGTATTTACGCCGCGAAGCATCGCGTCGAACATCCGCCATCGCTCCATGACGATCGGCCGCCAGGCAATCGGTAAGCGCGTATTTTGTGCTCCAAACCCAAAGGTGTCCGGCGCGTGGAACACAAAATAGAGAATCGGGCTGACGATCGCTACCGCCCAAACCAACGCCGCTGGCGCATACCACCATCGGCTGCGCGTCCAACTCTGCTTCCCATAGAGCACAAGGGCAGCCCCCAACAACGGCCCCGCGATCCAAAGGTAGGTCAGCTTCTCATGGAAGGACAACGCCATAAGCGTCACCGCCCCGAAGAAGCACCAGCCGCCCGCGCCCTTCCACCACTTCTGCAGACAAAGTACCGCACCCATGGTGAACGCCTGCTGCAGCAGAATCGGCCCATAGTTCAAGGCCAGATGGATCGTCAGCTCCACGTCGGCCAGCAGCAATCCCATCGCCAGCGCCCCGGCCCACACCCCCGCCTCCCGTCTAACTACTGCGTAACTGAGCCCAAAGATCAACAGGCCAAACCCCAGATTTACAAGGCGAGAAACCAGCGGGTCGGTCCCAAAAAACCAATACGCGGCGGCGTACACATAGGCGTCCAACGCACCTACGTAGGCCATCGTCATCGCGGGCAGCGGACGATGCGCCAAGGTCACGCCGTAGGGTGGCTTCACAATCTCTTCGGCCCCAAAAGCGATCTTCACCGCGTGGGTCAAGAAGTGAGCTTCGTCGTACTCCATCCCCAGCTTGCCGATCCAAGGCAAGCTCGTCAGCCCAAAGCACAGCAGGACCGCGGCGGCCAGGGCGATCTCCCGCCTCTGCCAGACTCCAGTCACTTGGTTACGTCAAACACCCGCGCTTCGCTCACCTTGCCGTCCGGGTTCTTCACCGTCACTTTGATCTTGCCCGGCTTGGCAAACATCGCCGCCGGTACCACGATGGCCAATTGATCCGGGCGTCCAAAATTTGTCGTCAGTTCCTTGCCGTCAAACTGTACCTTCGCTCCGGGGAGGAAATTTGCACCCGTCATACCCATCGCCGAGAAACCGCCCGGCTGCACGTTGAATCCCTTGCCCGCCACCGTCGTATCGGGGTGCAAGGTGCGGATCTCAGGTACCGGGCCGCTTGTCCCCAGCACTGTCCATTTCAAGCTGTTCGTGGCGCGGCCATCCGGCGTCTCCACCGTTACGACATAGCTGCCCGCCTTGGCAAATTTCTCCGCCGGCACCACCGCCGCCAACGACGTCCCGTCCCCCGACGCGGTTTCGAGCGGCATCCCGTTTAGCTTGATCTTCGATCCCTTGACCAGGTTCGCTCCCAGTACGCTCATCGCGCTGGCCCCATTCGGTTGCTTCTGAAATGCCTGCCCTTCCATCGCAAACTCGGGGATCAACTTATCGATCTTCGCCTCCGGCATCGCCGGAGACTTTTCTTTCTCACTCACGCACGAAACCATCGACACCAAGGCGCACAACGAGGCGCACAAAGCCGCAAACGCTAAATTCTTCATTCCCCTTCAGGTTAGTCGAAACACGGCGTACCTGCCGTCGTCGAAAACAATTTCCGTCCCATTCGGCTTACTGTGCGCCTTTAAGATGTCATTGTCTAGCATCGTCCGCCCGTAGATCGACCCCATTTGCGCCGCGCGCTCACGGTCAAGAATGACAAAGCGAAATCCCTCCGCCTTCAATCGCGCGATCATCTCGTCGACGCTCTGGATTTTCGGCCCGCCGTGCACGTTGCCCAACCACGTATATGTATAGCCGCCGAACCAATCGCCGTACGACTTGCCGGGCGCATAAAGCCGGATATCGTCGCAAAACCACGTGTACACCTTGTCGTTCTTCCCCACGACCCGCCCCGCCGCTTGGGTCGCGCGATAGTAAGGCAGCGCGGCGTTCAGCGCGCCTTGCGTCGCAGGCCAAGTTACCGGCGGCGGCAGGCCGTATCGGATCACATTGCTCGTCAGCAGCGACGTGCTCGCCAGCAGCGGCACAAACAGAATCGCGACGCCCCACCGCGGCCAACGCAACTTAGCCATGGCGCCCAGCAACAACAGGCTCCACAGCGGCAGCAGGCAAGCCTCGTATCGCATCACCTGGCCCGAGCGGAACCACAACAGCGTAAACAGCGCGCTCCCGCCCACCACCGTCAACGTCGCGTAATCCAATGTCTTGCGCCGCCACAATACCGCCGCCAGCCCAATGACAATCAACAGCAGGCAACTGGGCCCAAAGCGGAACAGATCGGCATAGCGGTCCGGGGCCACCACGATCATGTTCCAGGGCGTCATGAACAGCGCCAGCCAGTCCCGGCCCACACCGTAGCGCGCGTTCACTTGAAACAGCGCCTGCACATCGGGCGAACTCGTCAAGAACGGCGCCACCGGGCTGCCGGTGTGCCGCCAACTCCGCGCCCACCATCCAATGCCGCTCGCGACGATCCCGCCGCCCAGCAGCGTCGCCCGCGACAGCGCCAGCCAAACCGAGCGCCGCCGCCAGGAGAAC
>JANXUM010000423.1 GCA_025356215.1 Bryobacter sp.
AAGAGATCTTTGGTCCGGTGCATAGCTTGTCATTGCTTACAACTTCCATATCGGCTCAACACGGCGAAGTTTAATCAAGCTTCCAAATCCGCCTCAACCTCTCTCCAACTCTTTATAGAAGTGGGCTCGCTCGATCACATCCCGCCCAGGTAGTTGCTGAACGACCTCACCGCTGTCGCCATCAACGATTTGTACGATATTCAGCCCCAGCACTTTGTCATAGCTGATGCTGAGCACACGGTTCGGCATTTGCAGTTGGGGCAGATCCAACTGCTTAACGGCCTCGGCGATGGCACGACGCTCGAGCGCCGCTTCACGCCCACGGCCTTGGGCCACTTCCGTATCCAATGCCACGCCTGCGGTCGGTGGCAATGTACCGTCCAGCTTCATACTGATTCACCTTGTAGTAGCCTTATCGCCCCCAGGCAAGCTCCACTTGAGTGAATCTGCGAATCAACCGCAGCGTTTATCGCCTTAGTCCAAATTTAGAGTCCTAAGCAAGCTCCCCTGCTCACCTTGGATCTTCTTCTGCAACATCATCAACGCATAGATTAACTGCTCGGGTCGCGGCGGACATCCGGGAACGTACACATCCACCGGGATCACCTGGTTTACCGGAATCAACGCATAGTTGCTAAACACTCCGGTCGATGTGGCGCAAGCGCCCATCGAGATCACCCACTTCGGCTCTGGCATCTGCTGATACAACTGCCTCGCCACCGGTGCCATCTTATTCGACAGCCGCCCTGCGATGATCATCAGGTCCGACTGCCGCGGCGACCCGCGAAACACCTCGGCCCCAAATCGCGCGATGTCATAACGCGAAGCGCTCATCGCCATCATCTCAATCGCACAGCACGCCAGCCCAAAGGTCATTGGCCAAATCGAATTCTTCCGCGCCCAATTAATCGCGCTATCCAGCGTCGTCGTAATGATGCCGTCGCCTTCGCCGCCCAGTGTCTCATCGTCGATGCGTGAAAACAGGTCTGCCGGGGCCGCGCCTAGGTCGATTCGATTCTCCATACCCTGGATTATCCCATGCTTCCTACAATAGAGAGACAGGGGCTCATACTGAACCAACACCACCAATCCCAACCTCCCGAGGCGCAATCTGCTCAGCAACGGCTGGCCAACGCTCTCGGCGTCGAACTCAGTTACGAAAGCATCTGGGGTTCTGCCACGCAGGTTCCGCTCGCCTCGGCGCAGGCCATCGCGTCGTCCATCGCTGGCGAGGCCATCAACCTTTCTTCAGACTTTGAAATCGAATCCTGGCTTGCCCGTCACGCCGATCGCGCAACAGCTCGCCTCTGTGCGCAAAGTACGCTGGTCGAGGCCGCCGACAGCCCCTTGCGCCTTCTCCATCTCAACCTCGAAGCAGAAGAGCTCACCGCCCCGATCTGGCTCACCGTCCGCTGGGAGAACGGCGCGATCAGCCGAGCCACCCTCGACAGCCCAACTTGGGCAAGCTTGGCAAGCTCCGGGTATCATCAGGTCCAAGTTCAAACGGTGCGCCGCGACGACACCTTCACGTGGATTCTCCACCCGTCCGCCTGCTACTTCCCCATAACTGCCAAGCCCCTCAACGGAATCAACTGTTTCCTGCCGTCACTTCGCAGTCTGCGCAACTGGGGGTCTGGGGATTTTACAGACTTAACCAACCTCGCCGCCATCCTGCGCCAACACGCCCCGGTGGATTTCATCGCCCTCAATCCGCTCCACGCCATCCACAACCGCACTCCCTACAACACTAGTCCGTATCTCCCGTTAAGCATCTTCGCCCGCAATCTCATCTACTTGGACATCGAGCGGCTTCCGGACTTCGACAAGTCTCCCCTCGCCCAGCGTATAGCCTCTTCCTCTGAGTTCAAAGCTGAACTGGATCGTCTACGTCAAGCCTCGCTTGTAAATTACGAGACGATCGCGCGGATGAAGAAATTCTTCCTATTGCTCCTTTATCGGGCCTTCCGTAAGTCCAAACGAACCGCCGCCTCGGCCTGGGTCTCTAACTATTGCGTTTATCAAGCTTTCGACGATTACTTTCATCGTCGCGATCCCAACTGCTGGCATTGGGGGCATTGGCCAGAGCCTTACCGTCGGCCCGCTTCTGCTGAGTCCTTGGCGCTACGTGCGAAGCTCGCAACGCGCATTGATTTCTACGCTTTTGTAGAGATGCAAATTGCCGATCAGTTGGCCGCAGTCCAACGCTCTCTCATCGATCTGGGTTATCCAATCGGCCTGTATCATGACCTCGCTCTGGCGACAGACCGTGTGGGTGCGGATTACTGGGCCTACCAGGATCTCTTTGCTCCCGGGGTCCGAGTCGGCTCGCCTCCCGATGACTTCAATCAGGATGGGCAAGACTGGGGGTTCCCAGCTTTGCATCCACAGCGGCACGCTGATTCCGGGTTCCGCTACTTTGTCGAGTCCATCCGCTGCGCCGCCGCCGGTGGCGGTGCTCTCCGTTTCGATCACGTCATGCGCCTGGCGCGGCTGTATTGGATTCCCGATGGAATGAGCGCCAGCGAGGGTGCCTATGTCCGCGATCACTTCAAAGACCTCTTAGGCATCCTCGCGCTCGAAAGTCATCGTGGACGCTTTGCGGTTATCGGCGAGGATCTAGGCACCGTTCCCGGTTACTTCCGCCAGGCTTTATCCGGCTTCAATGTGCTCAGTTACAAACTTCTACTTTTTGAACGCGACGCAGATGGCTTCCGCCAAGCTGCAGTCTATCCCGAACAAGCCATCGCCTCCTTTACAACACACGACCTGCCCACCTTCGATGGCTGGCTACACGGTACAGACCTCGAAGCACGCCTCCAAGCGGGAGGCCTACCCTCAAGCGCCCTTGAGACGGAATTCGCGAAACGCCGTCTCGATATCGCGACTCTTTCAAAGACACTCAAACTTGACGGTCGGATTGTAGCCGGCAATGAGCTTTTTGAGGCCCTTTGCAACTTTCTCGCCTCTACACCCTGCAGAATGCGGCTGCTCAATTTGGAGGAACTTAGTGGTGAAAAGGAACAACAAAATCTGCCTGGCACCACAAGCGAGCATCCGAATTGGCAGCGGCGATTTCCGGTCGCTCTGAAGTCACTTAGTCAAAACGCCTTCATCAGATCTCGACTGAACATTTGGGCGGCCTCTCTGATAAATCAATCATGAGAGCCGTAGTGCAGAGAGTCACCAACGCGGCAGTATCTGTCGAAGGATTCACCATCTCCAACATTGGCCCCGGGCTGTTAGCTCTCGTCGCGATTGCCAAGGGAGACACAAAGCTTGATGTCGATATCATTGCCCGTAAGCTATCCGGGTTGCGGATATTTGAAGATGAAAAGAACAAAATGAACCTCGACATTCGGCAAGCGGGAGGCGCGATGCTTCTGGTTAGCCAGTTCACGTTATTTGGCGACGTGCGTAAAGGGAATCGCCCTTCTTTTGACGCCGCAGAAGAACCTACAAAGGCAAATACGCTTTTTGAAATGTTGGTCGCGTCTGTTGCTTCCTACGGCATTGATGTATCTACCGGCAAGTTCCGTGCCGATATGCAAGTGTCTCTTACCAATGACGGCCCAGTTACTATACTCCTGGACTCAAAGAGGCAGTTCTAAGAACTTGATGTTCTGGTATGCTTATAGGCAAAGCTGTAACACGATTAATAGATAAGGATTCAACAAGATGGCTCGTCCCTCAAACCAAATGTCAGATCCGGCGCTTCTCGCCGCCGCGCTGGAAGGTCTGGAATTGCAACGCAAGCGCATCGATGCGCAGATGGCTACGGTGCGCTCGATGATGTCAGGTCGCAAGGCCGCCGCTCCCGCGACAGCCAGTGAGACCGCTGCGACCGCAGCTCCCAAAGCTCCTAAGGCCCCCAAAGCCACCAAGACCCGCAAGAAGCGCGTCCTGAGCGAAGAAGCGCGCTTGCGCATCGCCGCCGCTCAAAAGAAGCGCTGGGCAAACTTCCGCAAGGTCAAGTAACTTTGGCTTTGCACGCGCTCGCTACGCACTCGTTGAAACTAAGTGTCTAGCCTGAAAATCAGGCACTTCAGATAACTGGTTTCAGGAATGTTGACGACTTCGCGATGGTCCCGGCTCTGTCCCCGCTTCTCCAAGACGCTTAGCGTTCTTCGAGATTCCGCGGCGGCAAGCCTGACGATCTCAAGAAGATCCGCTTCCCCGATGGCTCGTGAGCAAGAGCAAGTCACAAACAAACCCGAAGAGGCGGTCGCGCTTAATGCCCTGAGGTTCAGGTCATAATAAGCGCGCTCCGCCTCTTTCTTTTGTTGATTCGATTTTGC
>JANXUM010000337.1 GCA_025356215.1 Bryobacter sp.
TCGAGGCGCTGGCGGCGGCCATTGAAAGGTGGGCGGAGCCAAAAGGCGCGGAAGCAACCAGGGGTGCTCAAGCGCTTGAACTTGTGTCATGATACTCGTCACAAGCTATGCAAACCCGCCGCAACGCCCTGTTCGCAACCCTGGCTGGAGGTGCCCTGAGTGCCCTTCCCCAGACTGCCGCCGCCCAGAATCAGAAAGCCGATTGGATGATGGATACGAAAAACTTTCCGTCGATCGGCAAGGTCCATCGTTACGATCCAGCCTTTGACTCGCTCGTCGCCAAAGACGCCAAACTTGAAGTCATCGCCTCTGGCTTCGATTGGAGCGAAGGACCGGTATGGGTGAAGAACGGCGGCTATTTGTTGTTTAGCGACGTGCCGCGCAACACCGTCCATAAGTGGCAAGAGGGCACGGGAACAAGCGTGTTCATCAAGCCTTCCGGCTACACCGGCAATACCGATTACGGCAAAGAGCCGGGCTCCAACGGTCTGACGCTAGATGGCGAGGGCCGCTTGGTAAGCTGCGAGCACGGCGACCGGCGCGTCAGCGTGCTGACCAAGGGAGGAGGCAAGCGGACACTGGCCGACTCCTACATGGGCAAGCGTTTGAACAGCCCGAACGACTGCTGCTTCAAATCGAACGGCGATCTTTACTTCACCGATCCGCCTTATGGCCTGCCGGGCAACTACGACGATCCACGGCGCGAACTGGATTTCTGCGGTGTCTACCGGCGGGCCAAAGACGGCTCGATGACTCTGCTGACCAAGGAGATGTCGCGGCCCAACGGCATTGCGTTCTCGCCCGACGAGAAGACGCTCTATGTGGCAAATTCCGACCCGGCACGCTCGATCTGGATGGCCTATCCGGTGAAAGACGACGGCACGCTGGGCGCGGGCAAGGTTTTCTACGATGTGACGGTCAATGCGGGCAAGATGCCCGGACTGCCCGACGGCATGAAGGTGGATGAACGCGGAAACGTATTTGCCTCCGGGCCCGGAGGCATCTATGTGTTTAGCGCCACCGGTACTCTACTGGGGCGCATCGAGACGGGCGAAGCGAGTGCGAATTGCGCCTGGGGCGGCAATGGCGGCACGCTCTATATTTGTGCTGACATGTATATGTGCCGCATTCAAACACTTACTCGCGGGCGCTTGCTCTAGGGCTCCTAGCCAGCAGTCTGGCCTTGGGGCAAGGCTTTCCGGAACGCTTTGCCGAAATCCGCGACCGGGCCACGCCCGCGCAACTCTACTCGTTTCTTTACGCCTTGCCAAAGGGCGGCGACCTGCACCACCACGCGGCACTGAGCGTATATGCGAGCACGGCGCTGGAGATCGCGCTGAAGCAAAGCAAGCTCGGCTATCGCTTCCATGTGCGCATCGGCTTTCACGATTGCGGCGACGGCGACAACGGTGCCGCGCTGATTTATCAGAACATCAATCACGCCACTTACAACAAGTTAAGCGAGTGCCGTAAGTCGGATTTCACGCCGCTCGACGATTTGTCGGCGACACAGCGCAAGAGTTGGCTATCGGCGATGATTCTCGACCAACCGGGGGAAACGCGCAACGAGTTTTTCGAGGAGATCGTGCCGCGCATGGCGGCCATCCATCGTGATCCTTACTTCTTTGCCGATAGCTTTGCCGAGAATCTGAAGCTATTTGGGCGCGAGGGGGTGCGCTACATCGAAGCGCAGTGGACTCCAGTGGCGATGGAAAGGCCGGACGGCACTCTCTTCCCCGCCGACGAAGCCTTGGCGATCTTTAAGAAGCGCATGGCCGAGCCGGATGTCGCGGCCAGCGGCGTCGCCTATCGATTTCAAACCACAGTGATTCGTTTTCGCGACGACATGGAGCGGCAAGTGGCCTTCCAATTCGATTTCGTGGACAAACATCGCGACCTGTTTGTGGGGATCAACGCGGCCGGGCGTGAGGATAACGATAAAGGCTATGCGCTGCGGATGTTGAACGCGTTTCGCGAGGGGCGCAAGACGCACGCCGCAATTCCGATGAGCATCCATGCCGGTGAGAAATCATCGCCGGGCCATGAGGTGCGCGACACCTTGTTGCTGGGTGCCACGCGCATCGGCCACGGAGTCAATCTGATCAGCGATCCGGACACCATGTTGTTGATGCGCGGCAATCGCTACTTGGTCGAGGCAAATTTGATCTCCAACCGAATGCTCGACTACACCCCCGACTTGACGCAACATCCCTTTGCCGAATACCTGCGTTTTGGAATTCCCGTGTGCTTGAACACCGATGATCGCGGCAGTTGGGACTCGAACATGACGGATGAATACTTTCACGCGGTGAAGGGTTTTCGAATGAGTTGGGATGAAGTGAAAAAGATCGGACGCGACAGCTTGAGCCACAGCTTTGCGCCCCCGGACTTGAAGCGGACCATGATCGAATCCTACGATCGAGATGTGGACGCCTTTGAGCGGCGCTTTCTCGATGCGGATTGGGAGGCGGAGTTACGCAAGATTGAGCCCGCGATCAGCGGCTACGCGCGCCGAAATCTGGTACCCTGAGCGGATTATGACGCGTATCCTTCAATTACTGTCTTTGGTTGCCTTGCTGATGGCGCAAGGGACCAAGCCTTTTGTGCCGGAAGACTTTCAGGTGCCGGAAATGTTTGTCTCTCGCCAAGGGATGTACAAATTGAAGCCACTGGGAACAAAGTACGCCGCGCAGGACTACGCCGCCTACATGAGCTCGATCGACCATTTGCAAAAGACCTTCAGCGGTTCCAACCGTTGGCCCCACGCGGGGATCTCGATGGCCGAGGCGGTGAAGGACGTTGAAGGCGAAGAGGCCGGGTTCAAGGCGCGGCGTAAGTTCACTTATGCAGTTTTGAACATGGATGAGTCGCGCGAACTGGGTTCGGTCTACATCAGCCCCAGTAACAAAAAAGGCTACGACGCCGTTGTGCGGATGTGGGTGACCGCCAATCAAGCCGAGATCGGTTTTGACAAGCGTTTGTTCGATGAGGTGAAGGTGTGGCTACGGGCGAAATGGCCGTTCGGAAAGATTGCGTTTGTGGGCAGCGAGATTTCACGCGAAGAGTTTGCCAAGCTGCCCAACAAGGCGCCGACCAAGCCCTAGTTGCGCCAACTTAACTCATAGCGGTCGCGGCCGCCGCGCTGCGCCATGTAAATGCTGCGGACGCGATTGCGCCCATCGACTTCGATTTCCATTTTGCCGCCGAAACTGTTGCCGTTCATGTCGGCGATGATGCGGTCACGATCCATCCGGTCGACCCGCCCGCTGAAGGTGATGCGGTAGTTGCGGTCCGTTTCAAAGCTGACGTCGACGTTCCCCCGTCGATTGATCGAGACACGGCAGTTGCGGAGGCGATCCTCGCCATTGCGATCCGAACGCAGGGATCCGTCTCCCTTGCCGTTGAAGTTGACTTCGTTGTTCCAGCCGTTATTGTTTCCAAAATTTCCGCCATCTCCGCCAAAAACACTTCCCCCACCGCCCCCGCCGAAGCCGGCACCGCCGCGCCAGAATATATCGAAGGTGTAGCCCTCGCTGCCTCCCTTGGAATCTTCAATCCGCACAACGGCGGGTCCGCGACCGGGCTGGCGCACTAGCGTCTGGCGGCCACGACCGTCGATGCCCTCAAAGCGAAAGGACCCTGGGTTGGCGGGCATCTCCTGGTTGCATTCAAAGCGTCGGATCCGGGCCGGCCCGCCGGAAAGCGTGCGAATCTGCGCGCGAGAACCGGCGATCTCTACTTCGGCGATGTCGTCGACGTCCACCTCGATCGTGCACTTGCCGTCGCCGCCCCCGCCGCCGCGCATTGAGGCGGAGCGGGAATCTGTGATGCGTTGCGCGCTCAAGGTTGCGGCCAAGGCCGCCAGTAAAATGAATTGAGTCTTCATCGTCATGTCCCCTTTTATGATCCAAGCGATTCTTCGAGGCGGCGGCGCACCGCCGGCCACTCGTCGTCGAGAATCGAATAGAAGATTGTCGAGCGCTGGTAGCCGTCCGGGAAGATAAAGTCTTTTCTCAGCATTCCTTCTTTCATTGCGCCTAACTTTTCGATGGCCCGCTGCGAGCGTAAGTTACGTGAATCCGTGCGGAATTGAACCCGGACGCAGCCCAGCTTCTCAAAGGCGTGGCGGAGCAACAAATACTTAGCGGCCGTGTTGATGCCGTTGCCGCGAAAAGATTGTCCCAGCCAGCTTCCGCCAATTTCAACCATGCAATTGGGAAGGTCAATGCTAAGGTACCGGGTCCCACCGGCGATCCGGCCGGTAGCCTTGTCGACGATCACGAAGGGATAGTCGGTACCGCGCTCGCACCGGGCCAAGGCGTCGCGAATCCAGGCTTCCAGCCGGACCGGACTGTCTAGAATTCCCGTTCGCATGTACTGGAAAATGCCGGTCTCCTGGGCAAGCGGCCAAAGCTCCGCCGCATCCTCAAGAGAGAGCGGACGGAGACGGACGGTGTTGCTCTCAAGCACCGTTGGTTGTGCGATCACCTCAAAAGAATAACCTGAAACCAACCTCGATCCGGCGCATTTCCTGCCAGGAAAGAATGGTGAAGTTCTTGCGATTGAGAAAGGAATTTGTGGAGTCGGGAATGGGAGAGTTGAGTAGGTTTGCCGATTCGGCGAATGCCTCAAGGGTAGCCTTGGGCCACAATTGCTCTAAACGGAACATGCGCGAGAAACGGGCGTCCAGTTGCATCGATGCGGGGCCTTTTCCGACGTTGCGGCCAAGATAGAGCGGGCGGTCGTTGTTGACTGTGTCTTTGTTAAGGTCCGCGCCGGCGCGGACGTCGTAAGTGGTGCCGGAGCGGGCAACGAAGAAGGTGGACAACTGGAAGTTGTGCCAGCGCAGAACGCTGCTTGCGTTCAAGACATGCCGGACATCGGAGATCGAATTCCCATATTCGGCGCGGCGGTTGTAGCTGTCCTGCGGCTGTTCGTTCCCGCCGCTGACCGCGATCTCCGGAGCGTTATCGAGCGCGTGGGACCAGGTGTAGGAGACATTGAATTGGGCGTGCTTTCGCATCCGCTTGACCAGTTGGATGGCGAGGGCGTTGTAATTCGAATTGGCGGAACTGGTGAGCGAGAAGATGTTGTTGAAATCTGGATCGAGCCGGCGCGGAGAGTAAACCGGACGGTCGTCGGCCAGGTACGAGGAGGGGTTGCGCGCGTCAAGATTGACGTTTTGCAGCACCGGGATTTTGGAGGCGCGAAGAGCTGCGGCCAAAATCGATAGGCTGGTGCCCGGCAAGATCTCGCGCACTAGGCCGAGTTGCAATTGATGTGCGTACATCCAGCGGAAATCGGGTGAAATCACGCTCAAACTCGGTTTCACACGAACCCCCTGATTGTTGGTACGCGGGTAGAAAGGATACGGCGGAGCGCCGGGCGAGTCCCCTTCGATCTCAACGGAAACCTGATTCACAGAATTTTCAATCAACGCGTTGCGGAAAGTATTGCCCGCAGGAGCGTCGTAATGTACGCCGTAGGACAGGCGCAAAGCGGTTCGGGGATTGCCGTTGGGCGACCAAGCCACGCCGAGGCGTGGGGCCAGGTTAAGGCGATCCGAAGGCAACTGGCGTGAGAGCGGGTTGGGCGCGTTGGCGGGGGCCGCCGGTACGTACCCCGTCTCGTAGCGCAGGCCAAAATTTAGCGTCAAGTTCGGTTGTACGCGCCAGGAATCCTGCGCATAGGCCCCAAGGTAGCTTTGTGAGTAATCGAGGCGCGGTGTGCCGAAGCTCAATTGCAGTTGCGTGTAGGTGTAGCGTCGGCCCGTAAGCGGGTCTTGTTCGCGCAGCCGGGTGCGGAGGTATTGATCGACAGGACTCAAGTCCGGCTCGCCGCCAAACAGGAACACCGGGTTGAGCGCATCCTGATAAAAGACTGGCGAATGAATCAGATTGACGCCGGCTTTGAATAGATGGCGCGCCCGATTGAAGCTGAGGTTGTCCGAGTATTCCTGAATCTGTTCGCGATTGGCAGTGACTCCGTTGGGAAGGCCGAATGTCGCGACGCCGGTCAGAATGGTGGTCGGGAGCGTCGCGCTGGTGGGATTTTGGTAGGGTGTGCGGCGGGTGTACCGATCGGCCACCTGCATGCGCACCTCGTGGATCAGCGCTGGACTCATCAGCCACGTCCACATGGCGGCGACGGCGTAGGTGTTGGTGATCGCGCCAGTGGACGAACTCAGAACGGTAGTTCCGCCGGGCGCTTGGGCCTCGTTGAATTCGCGATAAGTATTGCCGCGCAGCGTCAGCGTGTGGCGCGCCACGGGTTGATAGTCGAATCGTGCCAGCCATAGAATCGGATCGAAATTACTGGGAAGGATGTCGATGTCCTTACCGCTAAAGCCGAGCCGCTCAATATCGGCGCGGGCACTTGGGTCGGTAAACCCGAGCGGCGACGGGAAGCCCCGGCTGCTACTTTCATTCGAAACAAATGCAAACAGCTTGTCCCGGCGTAGGGCTCCGCCCAGACCGAAGGCCCCGATCTCGCCATAGGGTTTTACCACCCCAGCGGAGCCATACGGCACAGCATTGAAGGCAGGGAGCGACATCAAATACTCAATCTGCCCGTGCGGAGTATTGGTGCCCGAGCGGGTGATGTTGTTGATCACTCCGCCGCTGGTGCGCCCATACTCCGCGTTGGCGCCGAATGTAAGAATTTGCGTTTCATCCACCGACGCCGGGCCCAGCCGTGTAACGCGATATGACTTTTGCTGCGATGTCGTGTTTTCAAAGCCGTCGATCTGGAAGTTGACCCGTCTGGCCAAACCGCCGATGTCAAAGCGCGGCGCTTCATACTCTCGGGGCCGATTGGCGTTGATGAAAGGCTGCAGGACGGCAAACTGCAATTCGTTTCGGGCAAGATTGGGCAGGTTTCGGATGTCAACGGGGTTCAGCGCCCGCGAGGTTGAGGATTGTGTGATCTCGACTATGGGTGTCTGGCCGGAAAGTACAACGCTTTGTTGCAAAGCACTGGGAGTCAGGCGATGTTCCAAACTGACAAGCTGGCCCGTGGATAGTGAGACGCCGGACATCCGGTAGCGGGCAAATCCAGGGGGCTGGATCGCAATGTCGTAGTCGCC
>JANXUM010000348.1 GCA_025356215.1 Bryobacter sp.
CTCATGAGTTTTTCAAATCGCCGCTCGCCGATAAATCCCCGCAAGGATTCGCCCGATTCTCCGTGGTTGGCGACGCCGATGCCGGGGCCGAAAAAGCGCGTCAGCATCTGTCCCCAACTGTTGAAGGGCTCGCGCGGCTGATCGGTCGAGGTTGAATCGCCCGCGATGAACAGCGTCGGAATCGTGTCGATTTTCTCGATCTCCAAGCGCGCCACGGCAGGCCGGGCGTCAGTGAATTCCAGTGTCAGCTTATCGTCCCAGGCAGCGGCCTCAAAGGTCTTCTCGCGATCTTTCAGACGCACCTCGCCTCCGCTGGAAATGGCGGGCCGGCGAACATTCACAATGAAGGTTTTGGTGACCGATTCCCCGGTCGCTACCCGCACGCGCTCCAGCATCAGGCGGCGCAGTTCCGCTTTGACCGTCGTGACCGAGTCAGCCTTTGCGTCCCCCAGCGTGATCGGGACTTTGTAGTTACCTTCCGTTGCCACCCGCACCGAAAAATAGCTTGGCAGCGCCTCGCCGGGCTCAAAGCCATAGCCAGCCGCGGCGTCGTACAAGGTACCCGGGGCCACCTTCGTGTGGCCCTCAATCTGCTTCCCCGCGGTGAAATCAAAACGCTGTGCGGCCAGTAGCGGAAGCACCGCGATCCACGTTCCAAACAGAACCGATTGCATGCTTTATCCTACCCGCTAGGGGCGCAGTGGCGATAGGATAACAGAGGAGGTATCTGCTCCCCATGTCTTCGCAGATCAATCGACGATTTTTCTTTTACGGATCGCTCCTGGCTGGCGCGGTTCCGGCCAGCGGCTTCGGAAGTGTCGCATCCCTGAAATCGCTGGGCTATAAGAGCCCCAACGAGAAGTTGAACATCGCCGCCATCGGTGCCGGCGGCAAAGGTGCCAGCGACATCAACGGTGTCGCCACCGAGAACATCGTCGCCCTCTGCGACGTCGACGAGAAACGCGCCGAACAGAAATTCAAGCAATACGATAAGGCTCCCAAATACAAGGACTATCGCAAGATGCTGGACGAGCAGGCGAAGAACATCGACGCCGTAACCGTCACTGTTCCCGACCACATGCACGCCGTCGTCGCTATCGCCGCCATGGAGCGCGGCAAGCACGTCTACTGCCAGAAGCCCCTCACGCGCACCGTGTGGGAAGCTCGCCAAATGATGGAAGCGGCCAACAAATACAAGGTAGCCACGCAGATGGGCAACCAAGGTTATTCAAACGAAGGCACCCGCCAGGTGGCTGAGATTGTCTGGTCCGGCGAGATCGGCCAGGTCAAGGAAGTTCACGCCTGGACGGATCGTCCCTGGTGGCCTCAGGGCCAGACCGAGATCCCGGCACCCGAAGACGTGCCAAGCACTCTTGAGTGGGATCTCTGGCTCGGCTCGGCCGAAAAGCGCCCCTTCACCACCGGCGGTAAGGATTTCAAGTCCCCATACGGCGGCTTCTACCAGCCCTTCAACTGGCGCGGCTTCTTCGACTTCGGTTGCGGTGCTCTCGGCGACATGGCATGCCACATCCTGGGCGCGCCAAACATGGCGCTCAAGCTGGGCTCGCTGACCAGCGTCGAATGCGTCAGCAAAGAAGGCGTCAGCAAGTTCCAGTTCCCGAAGAAGTCGCTTACGCGCTTTGACTTTGCCGGCCGCGGCAACATGGGCCCGGTTAGCATTTTCTGGCATGACGGCATGAAGGAGAGCCCCAAGATTGAGGGCGTCCCGAGCGACGAGTGGCTGGGCGATCTGCCGAGCCGCCCCCGCGTCCAAGGCCAGGCCCAAGGGCCGCGCCGCGACCCTGGCTACAATGGCATGATCGGCAACGTCTTCAACTACGAGGCCTACCAGGCGCTGAAGGGTGCCACCGAGCTGCGCCCCGCTTCGCCCAATGGCAGCTTGTTCATTGGCGACAAGGGAATGCTCACGACCGGCACCTACGGCGAGCAGACGCGCTTGCTGCCGACGGCCAAGATGGCGGATTACAAGATGCCCGAGCCGCTATTGACGCGCTCCCCGGGCCACTATCGCGATTGGCTTCGCGCCTGCAAGGGCGGCGATGCGGCTTGCTCCAACTTCAACGTTGCCGCGCCGTTCGTCGAATGGATGCTGCTGGGCGTAATTGCGCTGCGTGTCGAAGGCAAGCTGGAATGGGACGCCGCCAAGATGCGCTTTACGAACAACAATGAAGCGAATCAGTATCTGAAGCCGAAGCTGCGCAAGGGCTTTACGATCGGCTAACCAATACCTTGGTTACGAAATCGAGAGGGGCGCTTGCGAGCGCCCCTTTTTTATTGGCCGCTTTGGTGCGAGCGCTCAATTACGGGCACCAGCCGGTTGCGCTCATGGCAACTGATGCA
>JANXUM010000428.1 GCA_025356215.1 Bryobacter sp.
CGTAACGCAAATCCCCATACATGTTCATCGCCTCATGATTGCCGATCAACGCGTGAACATACCCACCCGCCTTGGCCGCCTGCTTTTCCAGAGACATCAACAGATCCATCGCCTTGCGCGTATCTGGCCCTCGATCCGGCACGTCTCCGGTCTGTACCAAGTGCGCCTTGCCCCCAATCCACTGGTCTTGCTCGTCAATCAATTTGGCGTTCCGCAGCACTTCCGCCAACCCCTGGTAGCTCCCGTGAACATCCCCCACCGCCACGATCCGCTCAACCTTATTCCAGGTATCTTCGCCCAACAACGCGCCTGCGGCCAGCACCAACAATGCAATGCAACATCTCACCCCAACCAGCTTAATGTACGATTGAAAGTCGGTGGACAACCCAGCTTCGCGAAGTTCCAATTTCGGTGCCAGCATTATGATTGCCAGCGCAATCATGGTCTCTTACCAGACAGCGGGTAAGGCAGCTCGCGACGCCATTTTTCTAACTCATTACGAAATCGGCCAACTCCCGGCGATGGTCATCGCCGCCGCCGCCGCCACCATCGTCGTCAGCCTCTTATCCACCGGCTGGATGTCCCGCTTCGGTCCCGCCGTCCTCGTGTCGCGCGCCTTCCTGGTCAGCGGCATCCTCCAATTTGCAGAGTGGGCCGTTTTATCCACCGCCCCTCGCATCGTCGCCCCGGTCGTTTATCTCCACATCGCTTCGCTCACGGCCATCCTCGCCTCAGGCTTTTGGTCCATTCTCAGCGAAGAAGTCCAGTTGCGCCAAGCAAAACAATTCTTCGTCCGCGTCGCAACATGGGGCACTGTTGGCGGCATCTGTGGCGGTCTCGTAGCCGAGCGCATGGCCGCCTGGCTCGGAACCAATTCTGTCCTTCTTCAGCTCGGCGTAGCCCACGTTGCATGCGCCGCCATACTCTGGCGCACTGTCAATCTCACGCGCCACGGCGCTACGGAAGAGTCCGCCGACTTCACCCCCTGGAAAGCCTTCTCCCAAGTCCCCTACCTCGCCACGCTCGCCCTGCTCATCCTCCTCGGCACCGCCAGTGGAGCCGCTCTCGACTTCCTCTTCAAAGCCCAGGCTCGCGAAGTTCTCGGCCGCGGGCCAGACCTTCTGCGCTTCCTCGCACTTTTCCAAACGGCCACCAGCGTCTTCACCATCCTCCTCCAATGGTTCATCTCCCGTTTCGTCACAAGCGAGAAGGTCGGCCTCACCCTGCTCACCAGCAGCGTCCCCGCCGTCGTCGGCATCGGCGGCATCGCCTCGGCCTTCCTCCCCGGCCTTCCCACCATCTCCATCACCCGTCTGCTCGAAGCTGCCACTCGCGTTTCCCTTTTCCGAAACGGCTACGAACTCTTCTATTCCCCCATTGCGCCGAAAGAAAAGCGCGCCGTCAAGACTTTCATCGATGTCGTTTGCGACCGACTCGGCGACGCCACCAGCAGCGTAGTCGTCCAGACCGCGCTCACCTCCGCCCCAACCGTCGCCCGCTACCTGATTCTGGGCAGCATCGTCGTCCTCTCGGCCATCTGCCTGCGCCTCTCCGCCCGTCTCGACAAGGCTTTCCATCAGGTCGTCGAACGCGGTCTTCTCAATCGTGCGGACGAACTCGGCTTTGGCTCCGTCGTCGATTCCGCCACACTTTCCAGTCAAATCGCCAGCACCTCGCACCCCGACCATCATGATTCTGCCGACGACAATCTGGCGCCCTATACGCCCTCCCCGTTCGCGCCCAGCCTTACGGAGAAACCGCAAGCCACTGACCCAATCCTCGAAACATTGCGCGAACTGCGCAGCGGCAACTTCCGCAGGATTGAAGCCGCACTGGGAACTGTCAAAAAAGGTCCAATCGACGCCAACCTCGCCCCAGCCATGATCGGTCTCCTCGCCCGCGACGATTCAGCCAATGCCGTCCGCCGCATTCTCTCCGCCCAAGCCGGCCCCTACACCGGTCTGATGCTCGATTTCCTCCTCGACCCCTTGAGCGAGTTCCCCGTCCGCCGCCGCCTTCCCTCCATCCTCAACGCCTACCCTTCGGCCCGTGTCGCGGCGGGATTGCTCAATGGCCTCGGAGACGACCAATTCGAAGTCCGCTTCCAATGTGCCAGGGCGCTCGATCACATGCGCGCCAAACTCCCGTCGCTCCAAATCGATCGCAATTACGTTTTCACCGCCGTCGTCCACGAGGTCACCGTCAACAAAAGCATCTGGGACAGCCGCCGCCTGCTCGACCATCGCGACACCGACGACGAGTTCTCCTTCCTCGACGAAGTCTTACGCGACCGTGCCCACCAAAGCCTCGAACATGTCTTCACCCTCCTCGCGCTCGTGCTCCCTCGCGAACCCGTCCGCACCGCCTTCCGCGCACTCCACAGCGGCGACCGCGCTCTCTCCGACCTCGCCCTCCAATACCTCGAACGCGCCGTTCCAGCGCAGGTCCGGCAGACCCTCTGGCCCGTCCTCGAAAACCGCTCCGTAACCAACATCCCCGCCGACGTCCGCGAGAAAGCCGCTCGCGACATTCTTCTCACTGAGCGCGGTCTCTTACTCGCCCTAAAGAAAGTCGACGAGACTCTCGCCGGCGATGAAAACGTGTAACTTACTCTTCGTCGAATCGCAATTCAGTTGTAATGTCGCTCGGGCTACTCTCGTTGTGTGTTACGTCTTCTTACCTACTTAACTTTTCTTTGCACAATTGTCTTCGCCCAAAACCAACTCGGTACAGGGACAATCACCGGTACCGTCCAGGATTCCTCCGGCCAAGTAATGGCCGCAGCCAAAGTCACGGTGCGTAGCAACTCAACCGGCCTCACCCGGGTCGTCGCCTCCGCCGCCAACGGAGCCTTCACCGCCTCCGTCCTTCCCCCTGGCCTCTACACCGTTCGCGTTGAGCAAGCCGGATTCGCCACATTTGAACAGACCAATGTCGAGGTCAACGTCGGCTCCACGCGCACACTCATCCTCCCCCTTAAAGTAGGCGAAGTCACAGAATCGATCACCGTCTCCGACACCAGCCTGGTCGACACCACCAAGACAGTCGAGGCCGACCTCGTCGATCGTAAACAAATCCAAGACCTGCCCATCAATGGTCGTCGCGTCGATCAGTTCGCCTTGCTCTCTCCGGGCGTCGCCCGCGACGGCCGCTTCGGCACCCTCAGCTTCCGCGGAGCCTCCGGCAATTTCAACAACTACACCATCGAAGGCAACGACGATAACCAGGCTTACTTCTCAGAACCGCGCGGTCGCACACGCATCGCCAGTAGCGTCAGCGCCAACGCCGTTCAGGAGTTCCAAGTCGGCAAAGCAGCCTACTCCGCCGAGTTCGGGCGCGCCGCCGGCGGCTCCATCAACACCGTCATCCGCTCCGGCGGCAATGCCTTCCACGCCGACGCTTTCTACTATTACCGCGACCAGGATATGCAGGCCCGCGACCCCCTCGCCTCGGTCAAGCCCGCAGAAAAGCGCCAGCAATTCGGCGGCTCCGTCTCTGGCCCCGTGCTCAAAAACAAACTCTTCTACTTCGTAAATTACGATCAGCAGATCCGCGATTTTCCCCTGATCATCGAAGACCTCAACAATGTCCTCGGCTTTAGCAAGCCCGTACTTCCTTCAAACCCCACTCCCGCCCAGTCCAGCGCATTCGAGCAAGACAACCTCGCCTTCACCACCGGTTCGGCCTTCCTCAAATCCAAGTTCCCCAATGGCGCTCCCGGCAACATCCAATCCCGCACCCTCGGCCAACAACTCTCACTGGTCAAGTCCGATTACCTGATCAACTCCTCCAACACCCTGTCCGTCTTTTACAACTTCCTCCGCTCCAGCGGAGACCGCGCCATCCAGTCCGCCATCGTGCTTCCCAACGTCGGTCGCAACGGCACGGACGACGTCCGCGTCCATAGTCTCAACCTTCGGCTCACCTCCACCATCGGCGCCAATCGCGTCAACGAAGCCCGCTTCCAATTTGGTCGCGATTTCGAATTCGAATTCGCCGATCAGCCGCCCCCTCAAACAACCATCAATGTCGGCTCCAATCCCTTCTCCTTTGGCCGCGCCACTTTCCTCGAGCGCCCCGCGTACCCCGACGAATACCGCTACCAGTTTGTGAACAACTTCTCCGTTGTCACCAACGGCCATGCCTTCAAATTTGGAGGAGAAGTCAACCGCGTCCACGACGGCATCGACAACCCCTCTTTGTTCGGCGGTCAATTCATCTACGCCAGCGCCCTCGCCATCGGTCGCGACTTAGTCGACAAGACAGCCCGCAATTACACCACTTACAACCAAAACTTCGGCGTTTCTGGCATCCCTTTCAGCACTATCGAATACGCGCTGTTCGCCCAGGATCAATGGCGCGTCACCAAAAAAATCACCCTCAACTATGGCGTACGCTACGACTACCAGAAAATGCCCGATGTCGTCGTCCCCAACGCCGCCATTCCTGAAACGCTCAAACTCCACTCCGACCCCGCCGCCTTCGGCCCCCGCGCCGGCGTAGCCTATGATCTTCGCGGCAATGGCAAAACGGTGCTCCGCGCCGGCTATGCAATGTATTACTCCCGCATCCCCAACGGCCTGATCCAAAACGCCCTGGCGCAAACCGGCATTACGGACCCCGCCAAGGCAATCATCGCCCTCTCGTTTCAACCCACAGACCTCGGCGCGCCGACTTACCCAAACATTCTCCCCAGCATCCCGGCCAGCGCCCGCGGTTCGGCCTCTGTCTTCCGTCTCGATTCCGATTTCAAACAGTCCCGCGTGCAGGACGTCAGCATCGGTGTCGAACGCCAGTTGAGCAATAACCTGGTTCTCTCCGCCAGTTACGTCTACACCAAGGGCCAGCGCCTGCAACTCAGTTACGATAACAATCTGCCTTCTCCTACTTTTCAACGTACTTACTCGCTGCCGGACGGCAAAACCTTCACTGTGCCTTTTGTCGCGGGCGTCATCCGCACCGCCGCCGGCGTAACCGTCAGCAACAATCTGGCTCGCCCCAATCCCGCCTTCGGCGCCATCACCTCCACTCGCTCGCTCGCCGAAAGCTGGTACAACGGCATGTTCCTCCAACTCCGCCGCCGCTTCGCCAACGGGATCCAGTTCAGCGTCGGCTATACCTTGGCCAAAGCCGAAAATCTCGCCGGCAACAACGACGGTGGCGGCACCAGCGTCGAAGGCGCCTTCGGGGGCGGCACCGTTGCCGACCAGTTCAATCTCGGTTCCAATCGCGCCTCCGCCCCCACCGACCAGCGCCATCGTATGGTCAGCAGCGCCGTCTGGGAGCCTCGCAAGGGCATCATGAATCACTTCCGCTTCTCCGCCATCTACTCTGCGGAAGCCGGTCGCCCCGTCGCCGCCGTCCTCAGCGTACCTTCCATTCCCTTCCTCGCCGCCGACGGCAACACCTACAACGGTTTTGGCGGCCTCCGCGGTCAAGGCACCGGCGGAGATCGCAATCTCCTTCCAACCATCCCGCGTAATAGCACCGCCGGCGACGCCAATTACCGTCTCGACCTTCGCATCGCACGCGATTTCCCCCTTCGCGACAAGATGCGCCTTGAACTCATCGGCGAAGCCTTCAACCTCGCCAACCGCGCCAATTACAACGGCTACAACACCACCATCTACAACGCGACGGCAACGGCCAACACGACGCCCTTGGCGACCCCCATCGCACTCACCAGCAACGCTAGTTACTTTCAGGCCAACAACGATGGTGCCGCCCCCGACGGCACCAACGCCCGTCGCCTACAGGTAGCCATCCGTTTCCGCTTCTAACGGCGCGCCGGCCCTCAAACTCACCCGTGGGGTCGAAACCTCAGGGTAGAGGCTTCCGATGAGGTCGAAATCACCACATGATCGCCCGGCTCGGCGGCCCTCATCCGTGCTTCTCCACCGTTTTCTCCGCCGCTCGCACGGCTGAATGAAATCGAAATGACACGCCGTGTTGATGAGGGCGTCATAGCCGTCTGTCACGCTTCGGTGTGCCTCCCACACTTTCCCGCCGAGAACTAACCAAAAACCTATCGCTCACCGGCTTGGCTCTTCTCTCCCCCCGGCCCACCCAAGCCCAGGCCCTCGGCCTCTACCAGCACGGAGTCGCCAGCGGCGACCCCCTCCTCAACCGCGTCATCATCTGGACGCGCATCTCGCCAGCCTCCGATGAAGAAGCCATCCCAGTCGATTGGTTCATCTCCGACGAACCCGCCATGAACCGCATCCTCCAACGCGGCCTCACTTACACCAACTCCCTCTATGACTACACGGTCAAAGTGGATGTAACTCGCCTGGACCCAAACACCACTTACTACTACCGATTCGCCGTGCGCGGCAACTTCTCCCCCATCGGGCGCACCAAGACCCTCCCCGTCGGCAACGTCGACCGGCTCCGCATCGCCGCAGTATCTTGCTCCAACTACCCCTACGGCTACTTCAACGCTTACGGCAATCTCGCCAAGCGCGCCGACCTCGACGTCATCATCCACTTGGGTGACTACATCTACGAGTACCCCAACGCCGCCTATGGCGACGGCTCCAAAATCGGTCGCATCCCCTCGCCCAACAAAGCCACCGTCACTTTGGCCGACTACCGCCAGCGCTACGCCCAATACCGCACCGACGCCGACCTCCAAGCCGCCCACCGCCAGCACCCCTGGATCATCGTCTGGGACGACCACGAGACCGCGAACGATAGCTGGATCGGCGGCGCCGAAAACCACAATCCAGCCACGGAGGGTCCTTTCGGCACACGTCGCGCGGTTGCCAACCAGGCGTGGTTTGAGTGGATGCCGGTCCGCGAGAATCCCTTTCTCGATAGCCAGATCTATCGCCCTTTCCGCTTCGGCAACATGATGGACCTCCTATGCTCGACACCCGTCTCGAAGGCCGCGTCCAGCAGGTCCCCGGCACTAGTCCGTTACTTTTCGACCCCAGCCGCAACTTGATCAGCGCCGAGCAGGAATCCTGGTTCTTCCAGCAACTCACCAATTCCAAGGCGCGCGGCACCCGCTGGCGCTTCATTGGCAACCAAACGATGATGGGCCAACTGCTCAATACCGACGGAACGCCCTTCGGCACAGACCAATGGGACGGCTACCCCGCCGCCCGCAATCGCGTCTTGCAATACATGGGCGCCAACGCCATCAACAACGCGGTTGTATTGACGGGAGACATCCACTCCTCCTGGGGCAACGAGATCACGGCCAACCCCTTTACGGGAACTTTCAAAGCGCAAGCCGTGGAATTTGTAACTCCGGCTGTAACATCGCCGGGCATCGACGACCGCGCCACGGCCACAGGCTTCCAGCAGCAGATCTCCGCCACCCACCCTCACGTCAAGTACATTGAACTCTTCCGCCGCGGCTATCTGATCGTCGATATCGATAAGGACCGGGCGCAAGCCGAGTGGTACCACGTCAAGAATATTACCGAGCGCACCAGTGACGAAGACTTAGGTCGCGTTATGACGGCTGCCAACGGCGAGACCGCACTCAAAGCGGCCACCAGCGCCAGCACCCCCCGCACCAACGTCGCCCCGCTCCTGCCCTAAGCCGGTTCAAGACTGCTCCGCCCGACCGCGGTTGACTAAATCTACTCATCGGAGCGATAAACTCGGTGTTTTCGTTTTTCGCTCCAACCCGATCCGCATCGCCCGCCCCACCCCCGCCTTAAATTCCTGGAACACCGAGCTATCCACCACAGACCCAGCCCCCGCCCCATACCCCGCTCCCCTCAAGACCTCTGTCGCTACCCGCGACGCCCCCTCCTCATCCTCTCCCCTGGTTCCCGCCAGCACGCAAAGCGGCAAAAACACCCGCTCCCCCCGCCAAGCCCGATGTGCCGCCGCATGAGCAATTAGCCCCGCCAATTCCGCCTCGTCCCCCACGCGCGCGATCATCGTCCCACTGATCGCAACACCGCTTGGCAACAACCGGACGTAGGCCGCAGTCCCCCTCGTAATCAAAATCTCCTCGACTCCAACCCGCTTGGCTACCGACAAAACAAACCCATTCAGGTCCAAGTCTTCAATCCTCCCGTCCTTTTCCACCAGGCCCGAAGCGACAGCCTTCCCAAGTGCAATCTGCTTCTCGGAGGCAGACTGCCCCATCAAGAACCCCACGAAAGCGGCAAGCGCAACCACTCGGCTCACGAGAGTCCCACAGATCCGCATGCATCGGAGTGAATCCGTGGCTACTCTTTCTTGCAGGTCATTCACGAAAATCTTCATCTAGATCTCCAGCCAATTCAACAACATCTCCAACCCTTGCTTCATTATGCCCCTCCCGCCTGTTACCTTGTCTAACGGATCAAGAGAGTCGGTGGCAGCCGGGTACAACGCAAAGCCAATTCTTCTATACAATACTCAAGTTGCTTATCGAGAGCAATCGGGGGTCATCATGTCTACACTCAGAGCACTGTTCGCTCTATCGATCGCGGCGGCAACGCTTCTCGCCCAATCAAGCGCCGGCGGCGGCACCATCCAGGGGACCGTCAAGGACACCCAAGGCGCCGCCATCTCCGGTGCAAAGCTCAACATCCGTCAAATTGAGACCGGGCGCGTCACCCACCTCACCGCCAACGACCAAGGCTACTTCTCCACGCCTCCCTTGAGCATCGGCAACTATAAGGTCCGCGTCGAAGCCCCCGGCATGAAAGGCTGGGAAGCCGACCTCCAACTCGAAACCGGCAAAATTTCCGATATCGAACCCATTCTCCAACTCGGCCAAGTTACCGAAACCATCCAGGTCTCCAGCACCGTCCCCCTCGTCCAAACGGCCGACCCCACCGACGGCTCTACTCTCGACAGCCAGCGCATCAAAGAGCTCCCCATCAACGGTCGCGATCTCAACACCCTCCTTGGCAGCGTCGCCCCGGGCGTCGAACCGATCATCGACGTCAACGGCGGTATCCGCGCCGGCGGCCTCATGGGTTACTCCACCAACTATGTCCAGGACGGCGCCGCCTCCAACAATCGCGAATTCGGCGGTTCGATGAACATCCAGGGTCTCGAATCCATCGGCGAGGTCCGCGTCGAAACCTCCACCTCCTCCGCCAAATACTCCGCCCCCACCTCCGTCATAGTCACCACCAAGGGTGGCACCAACAAGATTCGCGGCAGCCTCTACGAAACCATGCGCAACAACGCCTTTGGCGTCGCCCGCGCCCGTCAGGACGTCTTCTACGACGGCACCCCCTACAAAGTCCCCAAACTCATCCGCAACGAATTCGGTGGCTCCATCGGTGGCCCCGTCTTCCTGCCCTCCTTCGGCCTCAACGGCAAACAGTTCTACAACGGTCGCAACCGCACCTTCTTCTTCGTATCGCGAGAAGGAACAGAGCTCGTCCAAGGTCTCACTCGCGATTTCGCCGTCCCCACCGCCGCCTTCCGCGCCGGCGATTTCAGCGGCCTGCGCGACAACCAGGGCCGCTTCCTACAGCTCTACGATCCCCAAACCACCCGCAACATCACCCTCCCTAGCGGTCGTGTCGTCTCCACCCGCGATCCCTTCCAGAACAACCAAATCCCCATCCAACGCCTCAGCCCCCTGGCCAAGCGCATCTACGCCATCACTCCGCTTCCCACCGACATCACCAACCCCCTTGTCGCCAATAACTTCAAGACCGCCGTCCCCACCAACGGCAATCCCAACTTGAGCGATAATCCCACCACCATCCGCCTGGACCATCGCTTCACCGAAAACGACAATGCCTTCCTTAAGGTCAACGGAGGTCAACGCTACGCCAGCTTCATTGGCACCGCCACCGGCATCGGGGCGCCCACCGCCAATAAAGAAGCCAACATGACCTTTCTCCCCATGCAGGCCGTAGCAGCCTCCATCTCCTGGACCCACACCTTCTCCTCGCGCTTCTTCGTAGAAACCCTCGCCAGCCGTACCTGGCAAAGCACCAAAACCGTCACCGGCATCGAGCAAAAGGATTGGGCCAAAGACCTCGGCCTACCAAATCCCTTGGTTGAAATCGGCTTCCCTAACATCACCAGCCTCCAAACGATGACTTACACCGAAGGCGATAACCGCCGCGCACTCCGCAGCGGCGTCACCAACATCGAACAGAATTACACCTTCATCAAACGAACCCACAACATCCAATTCGGCGGCCGCTACCGCCACGAGAAAGAAAGCCTCCTCCCCGACCAGGGCGCCATCTCCGGCTCCGCCGCCTTCAACAGTCTCGCCACCGCCCTTGAAAGTTCCACCACCGGCTCCGCCACCGCCCCCGCCGTCACCACCCTCACCGGCAACGACGCCGCCAATTTCTTCCTCGGCCATGCGGCCAACTACACCGTCGGCCTCAAGCGCGGCTTCATGAACATCCTCGATCGCAGCGCCGGCTTTTACGTCCAGGACAACTACCGTGTCAACAACCGCCTCACCATCACCCCCGGCCTTCGTTGGGACCTCAACCCCGCCCTCATCGAAACCGGCGGTCTCCTCAACACCTTCGATGTCCCCACTCACTCGCTCATGTTCCCCGAGCCGCTTGAT